>JAJFTD010000167.1 GCA_021373255.1 bacterium | reverse complement strand
GATGGGCCTTTTTGTTGATGAGTGCGAGCATGGATATGAGAATTGGGGCGATAACAAGCAGCAGAATTGACAGCTTGGGGTAGGTTAAAACAGCCATGACCAGGCTGCCGATGGCGAGCAGAGGTGATCGAACCAGGGCGCGGAGGAACATGAGTGCCGCCTCCTGCACCTGGTCCACATCGTTAGTGAGGCGTGTGATCAGGGCTCCGGTCTCGAGCCGGTCCAAATTGCCGAATGATAGCTGCTCAATCTTTCTGAACAGGCTGTCGCGGACCGCTGTGCCGAAGTTGAGAGAAGCCACAGTTGCAAACAGGGTGCAGCCGACGCCCCCCACAGCGCCCATCAGGGCAACTCCGATCATTAATATACCGGTATGTATTACGAATGCAACGTCGTGCCTGGCAATTCCCACGTCCACAATTTGTTGAAGTAAGCGAGGCTGTGTCAAGTCCATTGCCACTTCCAGCGCCATAAACAGGGGGGCGAGTAATGCCGAAACCCAGTACGGCTTCAGAAAGCAAAGCAATTTTTTGAACGATTTCACGGACGGGCGACCTCACTTCGTGTCTGACGTGGCGTGATGGTAGTGATCAACCGTACAATAGTATCTACATTGTTCCCCGGGCAGATGAAGTAGAAGCCGTGCACCCGTCCCGCCAGCCGGTCAAGCATCTCGGTCGCGATCTCCGCGCCTACTGCTCGCTGGTCTGCCACGGATGTGTACTCGGCCATTCTCTTCCTCACATCCTCGGGTATCACGATGCCGGGCACTTCGTTATGCAAGAACTCGGCATTCCTCGCGGACAGCAGCGGCATTATACCTGCGTATACGGGAATTGACATCCCCGCTTGGTCCAAAGCGTCCATGAGAGCTTCCAGCTTTTCCACATCGAATACCGGCTGCGTGAGGGCATAGTGTGCTCCCGCTTCAACTTTGCGCTTGAGTTTATCTACCTGGCCGCTCAGTGTCCTCACGTTGGGGTTCACTGCCACGCCCACAGTGAAGCGGGTCTGGCAGTCGCCACTCATTCGATGACCGGCGTTGAAGTCGCTGATCAGTCGCACGAGACCTACTGATGTCAGGTCGAACACACCCGATGTGTTGGGCTCCTGACACATGCCCACAGGGTCGCCTGTCACACAGAGCATTGAGTGAATCCCCAATACATGTGCTCCCATAATTGCCGATTGCAGCGCCAGGCGGTTTCTATCTCTACCGGTCAAGTGAGGGATAACAGGCAGGCCTGTCTCACGCTGCAAAATTCCAGCCACGGTTATGTTGTCCACTCTTACAGATGCAAGCGGGTTATCAGCAACCGTCACCGCCGATGCTCCCGCGTTCTTTACAGCCCTTGCCGCAGCGATCAACGGAGATACATCCAGCGTTCTAGGTGGGTCCAACTCGACGAGTATAGGTCCAACCGGCACCGATTTCGAGACGCGAGGCATCGGCTTTACATGCAGCTTCGCAGGGCCTGTTTGAGAGACTGATCCCCCTACAGGCGCCTTACGTGCCGCGATAGACTTGGCGATAAGCCTGATTGTCTCTGGCTCCGTTCCGCAGCACCCACCGATTATGCGCACGCCACAATCTACCAGGTCCAGTGCCGCTTCCACAAGATAATTCGGGCTGGCTGTATACAGCATTCGCTCTTCAACACGCTCTGGTAAACCCGCATTTAGATACGCGCTCACAGGCGCGCCACAGGAAACCATAGACTTTACCGCGTTCACCAACGACTCAACGCCATAGCCACAATTGGCTCCCACCACGCTTGCACCTGTGCTTATGCAGCTAAATGCTACTTCTTCCGCGCTCGCGCCATCGGCAGTGCAGCTCTCCGGTCCGAATGAGGCTTGCGCGACTATGGGGATATCCGTGAGTGACCGCGCGACAGCCACCGCCTGCGCAAGCTCTTCCAGTATAGTGAAGCTCTCAAAGATCAGTAAATCAACACCACCCTCGATGAGAGCAGTGATTTGAGATGTAAACAGTGCCGTTTGGCGAACAAGGGCTATGGGTTCGCCGTCCACTGTCGGCAGCGGACCAATTGATCCTGCTATGTAGGCCTGGTCGCTCGCGGCTGTGCGTGCAAGTCTGCTGCCGGTGAGTATTATCGCCCGCGCCTCTTCCTCAGACTCCACGCCGTATTTCATCAGGTTAGGAAGATTCGCCCCGAATGTGTTTGTCTCGATGATGTGGCTGCCGGACGCGACATAATCACGATGAAGCTGCAGCACCACGCTGGGCGAGAGCATGTTCATACGCTCCACGCCTCTCTCCGGCACCACGCCTCGCGCAAACAACGCCGTTCCTATGGCGCCATCGCCAACCATTGCACCCGTTTGCAGTTCGCTGAGAAACGCCTCACCACGAGTCATTCGAGCACCACTCCTTCTTCGCGAAGAGAAGCGAGTTTACGTGCCGAGCACTTCTCGCACCTGAACTCTGGTGTGGGGTCCTGCCTGCGGTCGTAGTTGCGCGTAGCCACCAGCCTGTAGCCGCGTGCCGTCTCGCCGCAATCAACACAGGTGATATTTTCCTTAACCGCCCACATCGGCTCAATGTAGCGTGACGTAAAGATGAATCTATCAACCCAGAAGAATATAAGGCCGCCTATTAGGTTGGCAATGACCGTGGACCAAACGTTGCCGTAATTACCGAACACCCCCACGCACACTGCCAGGATAGGAGTAGAAAGTTGCCAGCGGATCAGATAAATGAAGTAACGATAGAGCATAGTGTCCCTCCTAAAAAATAGTCATAAGCCTGCATTATCTCATCCATTTACAGGTAGACAATGCTGATGGGGACGCATTTCATGCTCTGGAGGGAGAGCAGTGGAAAACTCGCGCCGATTACAGATATAGTCTAACCGCCGAGGCTTGTGATGTCAATGTGAATGAGGCTGTATGATAAACCAGATGTTTGTACAAAAAAATAGGGAACGGCTATAGAAGTCGCTCCCTGTAGTCGCCCTCAGTCCTTGAGACTGAGGAGGAGAAAAGAGGGTGGGAAGGTTTGCTATTTTGTAGACGATGTAGCTTTACGCAATGTTCCGACTAATGATTAGAATTAGTGCAAATAATCGACAACTGTGTCTTGAAACAATATTTGTAATAATTGAAAACTGAGCCGTTCATAAAGGTTAGCCGTCTTGTAGGCAGGTACAAAAAATAAGGGACGGAGAGTGGTCTCCGTCCCTTTTAGCTTTTCACCAGGTCCTTTCGGACCGGTAAGGAGAAAAGAGGGTGGGAAGGTTTGCTAGTTATTATACGACCCAAGTCATTCAAAGGTTCCATAACTTCGTACCAGGTTTCTGGCGGATAAATACATCACACAAAAAGAAATCCCCAGCCCTGTGAGGACTGGGGAGGAGAAAAGAGGGTGGGAAGGTTTGCTATTTGTATTACGGTGCCGGCGTCGCGATTGTTCCTGTTTTATGTAGAATTTGCCGGAGGTCGTCTACACGTGCT
>JAJFTD010000143.1 GCA_021373255.1 bacterium | reverse complement strand
CTCTCGCATGACTGCCGGGCGCTGTATGTGGAGATCGACCCGTCCGATACCCCACTTGTTAGGGAACGCTGGGAGAAATTCGGGCAGGGCGTGCCATTGGTTATCCTTGAGTCGCCGTTCAGGTCGATGATTGGCCCTGTGCTGGACTATCTTGAAGAAGCTAAAAAGGAACGCCCGGATTATGTTGTAACAGTGGTCTTGCCGGAGTTCGTGCCAAAGAAATGGTGGCACAAAGTTCTGCACAATCAGTCCGGGTTGGTTCTCAAGGTTGCACTGATGTTTCGTAAAGATATAGTAGTCACCAATTCGCGGTATTACTTGAGTAAATAGCTGTTATATCGGGCACTGTTCCGGTGCTGGTCATTATTCTTGGAGGTTATGATTTGTTTGCCTTTATCCGACGCTTTTTATTCGGACGACCGTTAGAGACGGCTCGTCAAAAGCATGAGCGGCTGCCAAAGTTTCTGGCGCTGCCCGTGTTCGCATCGGATGCTGTATCATCGAACGCATACGCCACTGAAGAAATATTGCTTGCTTTCGCTCTTGCAGGCTCTGGCGCTGTGGCGTGGAAGCTGTCTTTGCCGATCACGGCGGCCATTGTGGTATTGTTGGCCATCGTTGTTATATCATACAGGCTTACGATCTTCTCATATCCACAGGGTGGCGGAAGTTACATAGTTACAAGGGAAAACCTGGGGACATCGTTCGGTCTTGTGGCTGCTGCATCGTTGCTTACCGACTACGTACTCACAGTCGCTGTAAGTATTGCGTCGGGCATAGCGGCTATCATATCAGCATATCCGTCGCTGGAAGAGTCAAGAGTACTCCTCGCGTTAGCGGCTATCTTATTAGTTGCGCTCGGGAACCTGCGCGGCTTGCGCGAGTCCGGCACATTGTTTGCGATTCCAACTTATGGGTTTATCCTGTGTATAGGCGTGATGATTGTCTCTGGGTTGTTCAGGGTAATCAGTGGAGCGCCTATCACTCCGGTGCACCAAGACTTTCCATTGTCACCGCATACGCCTGTAGGTATTGGCTTTTGGTTCCTTGTGTTGCGAGCATTCGCGGGTGGATGCGCGGCTATGACAGGTACCGAGGCTGTTGCCGATGGCATCCCGTCATTCAGGCCGCCGGAGTCCAAGAACGCCGCTGCCACGCTTGTTTATATGGCCCTTATCCTCGCTTTCCTGTTCCTGGGGATATCTTATCTTGCGAGCGTTTACCATGCCGTTCCCAGTGAGCTTACCGGAGAAGTCACAAAAGGCCACCAGAGTGTTGAGACTGTAGTGTCTCAGATAGCAAGAGGTGTTTTTGGCCGGGGCTGGTTCTATTATGTTATACAGTGGATGACTGCGGCCATCCTCATCCTGGCTGCTAACACAGCATATCAGGATTTCCCGCGCTTGAGTTCTATCCTTGCACGGGACAGGTTCACGCCAAGGCAGTTTGCGAGCATCGGCGACCGGTTGGTGTTTTCCAATGGTATCGCGGTGCTGAGCACATTGGCAGCGCTATTGCTGGTAGTTTTCGGTGGTGACACCCATGCACTTATCCCGCTTTATGCGGTGGGAGTGTTTATATCTTTTACGCTGTCGCAGTTCAGTATGAGCTTGAGGCAGCGCAGACTCAAGCACGCCGGCTGGAAATTTTACTCGGGCGTGAGCTTGTTCGGCTCTTGCGTGACGGCTATAGTTGCGGTGGTGATTGCTTCAATGAAGTTCACTGCAGGCCCGAAAATCCCTATCGGCCGGTTTGAACTTCCCACAGGGGCTTATATCGTGCTCCTGTTGATTCCGATGATTGTGTGGGTGTTTCTGAAAATCCACCGCCACTACCTTGATGTTGGTGACCAGTTGCGGATTACAGAGTTCAAGGAGCTTCCACGAGTCAGAAGTACTGCAATTGTTCTAGCAGCCGGTATTCACAAAGGTACTATGCAGGCAATCGAATACGCTCGGACACTTTCACATGACTGCAGGGCTCTTTATGTGGAGATTGATCCGAGTGAGACGCCGCTGATAAGGGACAGGTGGGAGCAGTTCGGGCTTGGCATACCATTGGTGATATTAGAATCGCCATATAGATCAGTGGTCGGTCCGACTATGGATTATCTTGAGGAAGCAAAGAAAGAACGTCCCGGTCATATTGTCACGGTGGTTGTGCCGGAATTTGTTCCGGCGAAGTGGTGGCATAACATTCTGCACAACCAATCGGCGTTGATTCTTAAACTGGCGCTAATGTTCCGCAAGAATATAGTCGTGACTAATGTTCGTTACTATTTGGAGAAGTAATCTTACGAGATGATAATTGAGGCTAGAGAAGATACAATCATACTTAGAGGTGAGATCAGGAGCAATTTATGGGCTGCCATCCAGGCGGCTGCGGCACTATTGCTAAAGAATCACCCAACGGGAATAATTATCGACTGCACAGCTCTGAGCAAGATTACGCCAAGTGGTGCTGAGACATTCGCGGATGCTTTCAGATATATTCAGGAACGCGATGCGCGGATCGTTGTTGCAGGGCTCTCGCCGGAGCTTGTTGAGATCGGCAAAGAGGTGCCGGGGGTAAGGTCACAATTACCGCTTGCAGACACTGTGGACGAGGCCCGAGCGTCGCTGCAGCTTGAAGAGATCACTCCTGTGCGAGGCAAGGCCCGAGTTGCTGCGGTTGTGCCTATTCTGGGTAACTGGATGAGTGCGATATCGCATGCTGAGAAACTTGCTACAGGTGAGAGCGTGGAGATTCACCTTGTGGACTTGATAAAGGTCCCTCGAACGCTTCCTCTGGGTACGCCGCTGCCTGAGAGGGAAACCGCCGGGCAGGAGCGATTGGAGCGTGCCGCCGCCGCGGTTCGTGCTTCTGGGCTAAAGGTGTTTACTCATGTTGAGCGCATCAGGATTGAATCTACGGGTCTTGTGGAATTCGTTAAACAGTTGGGTGCAGATTACGCTGTGGTCAGCATTGACAGGGGTGAGAGACAGGACCCACACATAGAAGAATCCGAAGCGATGTCGCTTTTGGAAGCGGCGGATTTTGAGGTGTCGTTGGTAAAGGGTGCCACATCGGAAGATGGTGTGCACGCAAAGCACCCGGTGGTACCGGCTGTAGGTGCATGGAGCCACGCTCTGGAACATGCTTGCAAGCTGGCTTATGGTGAGCACTCGGTGGTAACAGTTGTGTCGATTATCTCTGTGCCACGCACCGAGCCTATAGATGCACCCAGACCAGACGCCGAGGTTGCGGCACAAGACGCCGCAAAGGAAGCCCAACGTATTGCCCGTCCGTATAATGTGAAGATCAACCCGGTGGTAGAGCGAGTGCGCGATCCGATTTTAGGCTTCATGCGGCTCTTCAGCAAATATGAATTTGATTTAGCTGTAGTAGGAGTAATGCGCGAAACGCTAGGCGACTATCACATTGCCCACGCTATAGCGCAAGAACTGCTACAGGAACTCCCCTGCGAAACAGTTTTCCTACGAACCGGAATTTAACAAAGACGTACAACGTATTTCCTCTCTCCCTGGGGGAGGGAGCAGATTGTGCATATACCAAGCATTGTGCCGTCTCGACGCATGACGCACGACGCATAACGAATTAACGCAGGACTTATATCATGACCGATAGAATACAAGACGAATGGGCAGCGCTGGTGGAGACTGTGGAGACTCTTCGTGGGCCTGATGGGTGCCCGTGGGACCGCCAGCAGACGCATCAATCGTTAAAAAAGTATGCAGTTGAAGAGGTCTATGAGGCCCTTGAGGCTATAGACAGCGGCGACCCATCAATGCTGGAGGATGAGCTGGGCGACGTTCTTCTGCAGGTCCTCTTGCACGCCGAAATCGCCAGGGAGGCGGGGCAGTTTGATGTTGCCGATGTGTGCAGGAGGATTCGTGAAAAGCTCCAGCGCAGGCATCCGCATGTGTTCGGCGATGTGGAGGTCTCAGGTGTGTCCGAGGTCCTCACGAATTGGGAGCAGATCAAGAGTGGTGAGCCGGGTTATGATCAGCGGACTTCGGCTTTGGATGGTGTGCCCAAGGCCCTCCCGGCACTGATGCGCGCGGCTAAGTTGAGCAAGAAAGCTGCGCGGACAGGTTTTGACTGGCCTCATGTCAACGCCATCTTCGACAAGCTCAAGGAAGAGACCCAGGAACTCGAAGAGGCTGTGGAATCCGGCGATAACACGCGTGTAAAGGAAGAACTAGGCGACTTGCTATTTACCGCAGTGAACATTGCCCGCCACAAGGGCATTGACCCGGAAGAGGCCCTTCGCGATATGCTGGAGAGGTTTACGTCCAGGTTCAATGCAATCGAAGACAGAGCGCGCGAAACCGGTCGAGAGATAAGTGATATGAGCCTTGAAGAAATGGATAACGTGTGGGACCAGGCCAAGCGAGGCGAGTAACGAAAAGGGTTTCGGGTGTCAGGTCGATGGTCATCAGTCGAGAAGACAAGGCAAGTTGTTTCGGGAAGCCCTCTTCCCGAAACCGCCGAGCAATCAATGTGATTTGGCATAAGCAGTTCTATTCTCCTTTCATGTTGTGGTATACAGTATAACCCTTCGAGGTGGTGATAGTTCCGTGCAGAACATCAACTTTTCCAGAGTGATTATGCTCACACTTGCAGGCGCGGTGGCTGGGCTGATGATCTTTGCGATATTCAACCCACTTGTCGTCCAGCAAGAGAATGCGGGCGGCATGACGGAACTGACGAAAGATGCGGTGCTCGATCTATTCGTCAATGCTATCCTCCTCGGGCTATCAGTTGCAGCCATGCTGGGCGGTATTCTCCTTGTCGCGGACGAACTCGCGTCTCCTCCGAAGCGTATCATCCTGAAGATGATGACTGCGGTGGGTGTCGGCGCGTTTATCGGTGGAGTTGCGGGCGCGATTGGACAGTTGATCTTCGGGATTATGGTTGTAGGTGGTGGCCTGGTTGGCCTGGTTATTGGACGGACTATTGGATGGGCAATCATTGGCGCAGGGGGTGGGGCGGGAATCGGCTTTGCCCTGGGCTCCTGGAAACGAGCCAGCATGTGCTTACTTGGCGGATTTGTCGGTGGTGGAGTCGGCGGATTTCTCTTCGATATGCTCAGCTTTGCCACTGGCGGTGGCAGCGTGAGCAGGTTTGTCGGGTTCACTCTAATGTGCGCAGCGACAGGCGCGGCTGTGGCACTGGTCGAGGACATCGCCAAGCAGAACTGGATCACAATCCTCACAGGTTCGCGCGAGGGAAAAAGCTACATCCTCACCAAACCCACCACCCTTATTGGCCGAGATGAACTGGTTGATATCCCCCTCTTCGGCGACCAGAGTATCATTAAACACCACGCATGCATCCAAATTAGTGGACATGATGTTATCGTGCAGGGCATCAACGGCGCGGGAGTGACGATTAATGGCGCTCCGATAACCTCTGCTCGCCTAAACCATGGTGATACGATAGGCATAGGCCGCCACAACCTTCGGTTCCATCAGAAAGTGGGGCAATATGTTCAGCAGATGACCGTGCAGCAACAGGTAAATCATCAGAGGTGGTTCGAACCCGCCACGCAAGTGCCTCAGGCTCCCAGCGTCTCAACTCAAACAAGGTTCCTGACAGCAACTCCCGCAACTGGAACCCTGGCGCTCACTATAATGGGAGGCCCGCACATGGCTGAGCAGTTCACATTCGCTCCCGGAACCATACGCATAGGCCGCGACTCCGGCTGTGGAATCCTCCTTGCTCAGGACACAATGATCAGCCGCACCCACGCCGAGATCACCTGGGATGGCACAAAATGGACCCTTCGCGACCTCGGCAGCACTAATGGCGTCTGGGTTCAAGGCTCGCGAGTCTCTGAGCACGTATTGAATCCCGGCGATCAGTTCGGTATAGGCAAGAGCATATTCAGGGTGGACTCGGTGTGAGTCATCTCAGACTTTCCTTGACGCTCTTTTCGTGCGGGTGTTATCATGTTCAGGTATTAGAATCGCTCCCATGTAATTGTGGCAGGACACTTTGAGGTTAATTGAATGGAGATCGCGTTGAATTCTGAGGAAGTAAAGCAAATCTCCCCCCTTGGTGGATCGGTGGATCCGGGCTTCAAGCGTGAGATAAAAGACACTTGCGGCGAAGATGTAATGAGCTGCTACCAGTGCGGCGAGTGCACTGCGGGCTGTCCTGCGGCGTTTAGCATGGATATCGCCCCGAACCAGATAATGCGCATGACGCAGCTTGGTATGAAGGACGAGGTATTGGCGAGTTCGTCGATCTGGCTGTGCGCCGGATGCGAAACGTGCGCCACCCGCTGCCCGCGAGGCGTAGCCCTGTCCAAGGTAATGGACTCCTGCCGCCAGATTGCAGTTAAGGAGGGCCGCAAGGTAAAAGAGCCCAATGTTCTAAAGTTCCATGACCAGTTCCTGAAGGAAGTTTCTCGCTTCGGACGAGTCCATGAGCTTACCCTGATGGGGATGTACAAGATGAGGAGCAAGCGCTTCTTTGATGATGTCATACTGGGCATACCAATGTTCCTGAAAGGCAAACTTGGCCTGATCCCAAGTTTCGTGAAAGGCCGTGGCGAAGTCAGGAAGCTGATTAAAAAGAGCTGAAAGTAGTGACCGTCAACCGAGGACCAAAAACCATGAAATATGCATACTTCCCAGGTTGCAGCCTGGAATCGACAGGTAGGGAGTTCGGCGAGTCCACGCACCTCGTTGCGGATGAACTCGGCATTGAGCTTGTCGAGATACCGGACTGGAACTGCTGTGGCGCTACATCAGCGCACAATCTCGACCACCGGCTGAGCGTGGCCCTTCCCGCACGCAATCTTGGCATAGCTGAGAGCATGGGGGTGGACGTCGTAGCCCCGTGTGCAGCCTGCTACAACAGGATGCGCGGCGCGGAAGTGGAGCTTCGTGGCAATACAGCTATGCGCGACGGTATCAATGCAGATTTAGAAAAACCATTTACCGGCGCGGTTACTGTAAAGTCCGCACTGGAGGTGTTCACGGCTCCTGAGATGTTGGAAAATGTGGAGAGCAAATTGCGAAAGCATCTCAAGGGTCTTAAGCCGGCGTGTTATTACGGCTGCCTGTTGATCCGCCCGCCGAAGGTGCTGGGGTTCGACGATGCGGAAGCTCCGAGGAGCCTGGACCTGGCAATGGAAACCGTTGGTGCTGAGCCTGTGGATTGGCATTTCAAGAATGAGTGCTGTGGGGCCAGCTTTGGTATTGCGAAGAGCGATATCGTAGTTAAGCTCACGGGTGATATATTATCCAACGCGAAGAAAAACGGTGCGAACTGTATCGTCACGGCCTGCCCGTTGTGCATGACCAACTTAGAGATGCGTCAGGGTGCGGCTGGTAAGCTGCGTGGTGAAGACCTCACGATGCCGATTTTCTACTTCACCGAACTCCTGGGACTTGCTATGGAAGTGCCCGGAGTGAAGAAGTACTTCGCAAGCCACCTGGTGGACGTAAACCCCGCCATTGATGCTATTGAGGCCGTTACAGTCTGATAAAGTGAACGAAAATGAGCTGACTGTTGGTAGCTAAGTCCCTTCCGGGCTATGGGCTCTCCACTCTCAGTTTTTAGCTGTTTCTAAAGAGTTTGGAGGAGTCATGGATCGAAGAACAAAATACTGCGGCGAGGTCGGGGTTGAAGATATTGGTAAGCAGGTAACTCTGCACGGTTGGGTGAACAGCATCCGCGACCATGGTGGGTTGATTTTTATAGACTTGCGCGACAGGGAAGGCGCTGTGCAGACGGTGATCGACCCTGTAAAGCAGCCGGATATCTTTAAGCTGGCTGAGAGTGTTCGAGGCGAGTATGTGCTGGAGATCGCAGGAAAAGTATCCCGCCGACCGGAGGGCACGGAGAACCCGAATCTTCCAACAGGGCAAGTAGAAGTTCACATTGAAAAGTTAGACATACTTAACACCTCGCAGACGCCGCCGTTCGCGATCCAGGACGGCATTAATACCGATGAGATGGTTCGCCTCAAGTATCGCTACCTCGACCTCAGACGGCCTGAAATGCAGCGCAGGCTTATGCTGCGGCACAGGGTTGTGAAGATGATGCGCGACTTCATGGACGAGCGCGGCTTCATAGAAGTCGAGACACCGATCCTGATCAAGAGCACCCCGGAGGGCGCGAGGGACTATCTCGTACCGGCGCGGCTTTATCCCGGCAACTTCTACGCGCTCCCGCAGAGCCCGCAGCAGCTCAAGCAGCTCCTGATGGTCGCGGGTATCGACCGTTATTTCCAGATTGCCAAGTGCTTCCGCGACGAGGACCCGCGTGCGGACAGGCAGCCGGAGTTCACGCAGCTCGATGTGGAGATGTCCTTTGTCAAGAAAGAAGACGTCTTCGAGGTCATTGAGCCGCTGCTCACAAGGATCGTCGAGGAACTGTCGGATAAGAAAGTAATGTTCAAGCCGTTCCCGCGCCTCACGTATCAGGAGGTCATCGACAGGTTCGGCATAGACAAGCCCGACCTCCGGTTCGGCATGGAACTGTGGAACATCACCGACATCGGCAATGCGAGTGAGTTCAAGGTTTTCCAGAGCGCCCCGCAAGTCAAGGGTATAACCGCCGAGGGTTGTGCGAGCTACAGCCGCAGCCAGATCGACGAGCTTACGGACTTCGCCAAGAAATACGGCGCAAAGGGTCTTGCCACAATCGCGCTGATGGAAGATGGCAGCATCAAGTCGCCTATCGCTAAGTTCCTCAAGGAAGATGAGATCAAAGCTATCATCGAGCGCGCAGGCGCAAAGACCGGTGACCTGCTGCTGATAGTTGCCGACAAGCCCAAGATTGTGGCCGATTCTTTAGCAAACCTGCGCAACGAAATGGGCAAGCGCCTCGGTTTGCGCGATGACAGCATAATGGCTCTCGCATGGGTTATCGACTTCCCGCTCTTTGAGTGGAAAGAAGAAGAGGGCCGCTGGGACGCCGCGCATCACCCATTCACAATGCCCATGGAAGAAGACCTGCATCTTATGGATACCGACCCCGGCAGCGTCCGCTCCGAGGCCTACGATCTGGTTTGCAACGGCAGCGAACTCGCCAGCGGCAGCATCCGAATCCATCGCCGCGATATCCAAAACAAGGTCTTCAAGCTGATGAACTATGAAGAAGAAGAGATCCAGGCCCGCTTCGGCCACATGCTCGATGCCTTCGAATACGGTGCCCCACCGCACGGCGGCATCGCCCCTGGTATCGACCGTCTGGTCACGCTTCTTACCGATGACGACAACATCCGCCAGGTCATGGCTTTCCCGAAAACCGCCAGCGGTATCGACCCGATGACCAACGCCCCGTCCACAGTAGACGACAAGCAACTTAAAGAACTGCATATTAAGATTGTAGAAGAATAACAAACAAGGTTAAACAGACTTATGCATTGGGGGAGGCACTCTCCCCCTTTGTTTCTAAAGCGCGGCCCCCGACAATATGGGGGATAGGTTTACCTCAAAATCATGTGGAGATGACCAGATGTATAAATCGTGCTTGACTCGTATTGCCGTCGTGATCGTTTTGACCTTGTACCTCGGTGCAGGAACCACATCATTTGCCCAGCGCCATCGCCCTGGCTTAACCCCGGGCACAACGAATAACCCGAATATCACGCAACGTCCCAGGCTTCTAGCGGAGCAAGCTGCTTTATACGGCCCGTGGCTTGGGATGGCAGTCAAGGATGTCTCCGCTGACGGTGGGCAGAAAGTCCGTGTGCAATTTGTCGCAGCCGACTCACCTGCCGATGTCGCGGGTCTGCGTGTTGGCGACATTATCACCGGGTTGGCTAACAAGCCGGTTACGGATAAAAAGCAGTTCGAGCAAGCAGTAGCAGAATTGACTGTCGGCACCGAATATTCCTTAGCGATACTGCGGGGCAACGAGAAGATTACTGTTGCGGTAAAGCCAATCACCAAGTCAGCGGCTGGGACCAATCCACATCCGGCAAGGTGTGGTTCCGCGGATATAAACACGCTCAAATACGTGCTGATCGATCCGAAAACACGAGTGGCAACATTTATCGGCAAGTATGATGCAGCTTACGCTACAGGCCCCATACCATATGCCGATATTCTCAAAGATGTAATCGCCAATCCTTACCCTTCGTTCTCACTGGAGCCAACCAAGGAGCAGCGAGCGCAATTTGATCAGATAGACAGGATGATTACAGCGGACATCGCGCACATGACATCGGACATGAACTACTGCTACACATGGGCTCAGAAACTGATGTCGCTTCTTCTAAACGACCAATCGCTGGCAGCAGATAACCACCGAATGTTCAAAAACTTTGGGGCTGCGTTTAATATGAGTGGTCAAGATCTGAAGCGGATGTATGATGGAGCAGCGGGTAATACCTCAATCCCCCAGAATGAGGTCATGGAACTGATTGCCAGATTGCTGAATGGAATTGGGTTGTCTGATGTTGGGAATGCACTATTGGTAATTAGCTCGGGCGGTACACCTGATGAGATCATGAGAAAGATGTCTGAGGCGATGGGGCTGCTCTCTGAGTTTGATGCTCTGGATGCTAAAGCTGATAGCATGTCAGCGGACCAGCTCAAGAACGAGAAGATAATCCTGTGTATGGCCGCTATGTGCCGGAGATTCGAAGCGCCCGAGAATGAGATTCAGAGGAAAATCTCGGCAATCAGGTCCGGTTCAGAGTCTGCAAATCTAATTGTAGGCTACATGGGCGATCAAATGGGAAACTTTATAACCAACAAGTCCGGGGCCAAGATGATAAACGGCCTCGTGCTCAGCCCTGAACTGCTGTCGAAAGTATATAACCTACCGGCCCCGCAGTCGGAACTGGTCTTTACTAACGTCTCGGCAGACTCTCAACTAGGCGATGTTCTTTTCCGCGCCGACTGCAGACTTAAGACGCTGTGCACACTACCTGACGTGCGCGATCAGGTGCCGGCTCACCTTACAGCCCAGGAGTTCATCCAAAAGCAGGCAATTGCGCAGAATTATGACCTCCCCGCCGGTGCGGGAGCCGATATCGGGCACAGGCTGGTGCCGTCGGATGTGATTATGAAAGTCTCTCCTGCTGGTGATGCGATCAAGTTCGATGACTCGCATGTTAAAGTGATCGGTTGGGTCCGGGGTTTCCTTGGAAACAAGATGGACAGCAGGGCGACTGATTTCATCAATACAGTCACGCCAAAATACGCCGATCTTCTGACTGAGAACTATGGCGAATATGCCAAGGTCTACCCCGAGTGGCATGAGATATCTGAGGTCGCTAAGTTAGTCGCTCTGGCACGATGGGCCAAGAAGAACAACTATGTAATTAATGTTCGTAGCGATTCAGAATCGAGTGTGTCGCTTCCGAAGCAGATTGCCGGTTTCTGGAGCGCGGTTTTCCAGACCAACGGGGAGAAAGCATCACTCACGCTGACCGAAGAGGGTGGAGCGAGCTTCTCCAACGAAGAGGGCGAGGACTGGCTCAAGACCCAGCCGGACGTGACAGTTACTTCAGATGTGTCGAAGCAGCTTGTGGCGAGCACGGTGCTCGCATCGCAGGCGGCGAGCACGGCTATCTCGGGTGACTTGGAAGGCGCCAGGGAGTTAGCAGACAAGAGTGCGCTTGCCATGACTGGTGAGATAGACCTGACTAAGCTGCCTTCGCTCGACGGTATACCGGTACCGGGTGAGCCTGCATCATACGCGGCAGCGACCTCCGAGGTGATCAATCAAGCCAGCGAATGCCTTAAGACTATGGATACAGCGCAGAAGAGTATGGCGTACGCGGACAAAATTGCGGCTACATCGCCTGATGAAGCAACGACCATTCGACAGCAGGCTACCCAGGCGCAGGACAACGCTCAGGCAAAACTGAACCAACTGCTGAACTCAGTTTCTACGTATAAGAGTGACCCAACCAAGGCTAGCGATACCCTGGTTGCGCTTCAGAGCGGTTCAACAGTGGTCATGCCGATTGGCGGAAGCGCCACGACCGGTGGGCAGACAACAGCGCAGGGCACGACTCCGGCTCTGACTTCCAAGCCAAAGGACTGGTCGGCACAGTGCTCTGAATGGATCACCGAACTCGATAAGGTCAATAAGCAAATCGAATCGACCCGAAACGTACTGCTCAAGCTGAACGCGTCGATCCAATCAGACAGGAAGCAGTTCGAGGAATGGGAGCAGGCGGCTGATGAGGGATTTGAGCGGTGTGTTGGCATGGCTTCCGATGTCGCAGTCGACTTCAGCGCAGGTGCTTTGGCGGAACGGTATGAGAAGATACATGAACTGGCCAAGGCGCTTCCCAACAAACCTGCAGACCTGATTGAGAAATATCGCTACCTGGCTTCGCTTGCAAAGAGACTTCAAGAAGCAAAGCTGGCAAACGACCTCGATGGCCTCGCCAAACGCGAGGGCAAAACTGAGACTGAGATTTATGAGGAGCTGCGCGATGGCGTGGGCCAGCTCAGCGGCCTCTTCGGCCTCGATAAAACCGTTCCAGGAATGGTATGGAAATACGGCACATATTCACTCGATATGGCGTACAACCTGATGCAGTTGAGGTTCGGATGGAAAAACGTGGGAACGCTAGAGGAGAACAACGCCAGATACGCCGAAGCAGTGAAGAAACTTGCAGAGAGAATGCGTGAACTGGAAGAACGAGCAAAGGAACTGCGCAAGAATATAGAATCAGGGGAGCCGGGGTCTTAACCCCCATTCACTTAGCGCGCTTTTAATCGTGACAGCGCGAAAGGGCGACGAAAGAAATGGTGACGGGTGCCAGGTACCGGTTGGCAGTTAACAGTTGACGATTGACAGTCGAAGAGATAATGTAAGTTGCTTCGGATTGCGAAGCTGCCGAAGCTGCCGAGCGCACAATGTTATACTCCGGGATGGCACATCCAGGACGATCTGAGAAAAGCAAAATCTTTTTAATAAGGAATGTGATATTCTTTGCGGATAACCACTATATGTATTTTAACTATTGCATTTCTCTGCTTCGACTGCAGTCAGATCAATGCGCTCGGCAAGGTTACGGTTGATCCAAATATGAATGGCAGCAGCGTTGTCGACAACGTTGCTGAAGACCCCGCAACATCTACAAGAATATCCTACGAAGGTAATAATCTGCCGCTTGAGCAGCACTTAGCCAGCATTACCAAACTTTCAGGCATTGCTTTACAGCCTTCTGCATCCTCACGCAACTGGCAAGTCAGAGAACGCACCGCCACATTGCTGCTTAAGGAAATAACTATAACAGATCTCAAGGCTGGTCTTGCTCAGCTTTTTACTTACCGATGGAGCAAAGTCAGCGATGGTGTGAAGAATGTCTACGTATTAAGCGAATCAGCTCGTGCGATGGCTGCCAGGAATGTCGCAGTCGACGACGAGCGTCAGAAGGCTGCAATGAGAAGGGCTGCTTTCATCGACAAGGCTATTTCAGACGCTTTCCTTGCGTCCAGCATTGCGGACAAACCAGATGAGCTCAAGGCGGCGAAGGAGAATGACCCCTGGATATACTACCTGGCGTCTAATCCCACAGGGCAGCTTTGGGCTCAGTTAATTCAGGAAGTTCCGGATGAATGGTGGCAGCAAATGTGTTTGGGCACGTCGAAAGGTGCGACCAGATATTATGCGCAGCAAGTTCCTTCTACTGTCGGCAATCTTCTTAATCAAATTATATCGCTTTCGCCGTCAGTAACTTCGTCGGATGAGTGTAACGACCGCATAAGGCCTCTTGGTGTTGTACAACTAATGTCTTCCGACAACGATCAAGCCGGGTTCTTGGAAGTATTTGTCAAAGCCAATGACGTTAAGATGGAATTCGTCGAATCAATACCTATTGGTCCTTCAAATTCAGGCAGTTGCAAATTCTTAGGCAAGGTCTTCAGTCAAATGGAGTCAGGAAAGACTCGCGATGAAGCAACTAAGGCTATCAGAAATGAGAAAACTCCAGTTGCCAATCCTCCTTCTGACACGATTCCTGAAAAGGAAGATAGCTTTATGCAGCAGCAGATCGAGCACGCACCGATAGATGCACCTGATGAAGCTGATCGAAGAAATGATACTGAGGTAGTGCGCCATCTTCGAGGGTTGGCGAAGGAGACCGGGCTTAACATCATGATGGAGACTTTCGATGGAGCGTCTCAGTCTTGTTGTGATGTTCCAAAGGATGGAACAATCGCAGAGATCTTAAAGGCGATATGTGGGGACAATCTCACCTGGCAAAGGAACGGCAAACTGCTCATGCTGAATTATAAAGACTGGGCTCAACGCCGTGCGGAGGAGGTTCCGAAGACTCTCATCAATCGCTGGGAAAAGTTAGCTCGTAGCCACCTCGGACTTACTTTCGACGACCTTCTTGATATCGTGCAGAAAACAAGCTATAAGCAATTTAGTGTGACGTTAGCCAGGAATAAGCTCCTCAGCACAGCCGGGATACGTGAGGCTCTTGAGACAGATCTGTATGCTGAGCTATCAATCCTTGCCCAGATTTCTGACTCGAATACTCGGAAGCTCTATCAAAGCACAACCGGCATTCCGCTGAAACTGGTAATGGGGCTGGATTTCAGTTCGGAACCATTAAGTGACTTTAAGAAATCGCTTGATATGTGGTATTCCGGGGATCCGGATGGGACTATAGGGATCGTTATCAAAGACCTTGGGCAAGACAACCCACAAGGCCACCAGCAAGTAAAAATATTTTTCCGCCTTAGTGATGGGTATGTCAATTGGTCGACAGGTGTTGTTACTCCGTCCTCATCTTCCGTGAAGTCATTCATAGATAAACTGGACAAACATACCGACAAGGCAATCATTCAGGCACCCAGCAATTCAAAAGTGTCCTCTACCCCACACCCCCTCAAGCTAAAATGATGTAATAAGAAAACACACATGCCAATGGAGAAGCAGTTGAAGACCTTTGTTTTATTATCATTTGTATGCCTGCTTGCATTTTACCTTGCCACTTTCGGATTATGTGGGACATCGGATATATCCTCAGAAGATTTGCTCATGGCGACGCTGTCCAAAGCGGATATTTCGGCGTTGTTTGAATAATAATATAACTACAGTTTTCCTACGCAAGAATTTTGATTTTGGTAATCCATAAGAAATATGCAGGATTTCGTATAGATAACGCGTAAGATTGAACCTGTGTGATTGTGAACCGGTCTCATCGCCTCTATAATCTACGGCTGCCTGGACTTCCCACAATGGATGCCCTGCTAAGATGCGCGGTATGCGGGTTCTGAGACACGATATATATGCAAAGCACCGTCTCGCATTATGCGATGGCGGCGCTTTGACCTGACTGGAGGATTTATTTTACTCTTATGGCCAATTTGGTTGATAGAATCCGAACACGAGTCGATGAGCTGCACGGTAGTTATACGTCTAGGAACGAAGCACTGAACGGCTGGCAGATGCGCCACGCCAAGCATCTTGCCCCGGAGCAATACGAATACCTGGACGATTGGGCACCGCTGAATGTGAATGAAATATGGGCCCACCAGGGGCAAACCGCGTTTCTACGTAGAACGATTAACGTCCCTGGCGATTGGGCAGGCCTGCGGGTTGGGCTTGACATCAAAACCGGCGGCGAGGGACTACTAAGCATAAATGGAAAACCCTATCACGGCGTTGATGATAATCGCAGCTATATTCTTCTTACCCCATGCGCAAAGGGTGGCGAGACTTATGAGTGCGAGATAGAGATAAAGACCGGCAACATGTTCGAGTTTGTCGTCTGTGATCCCACATATCCCTATATTCTTTCTCGCGCCCATTTACTGGGTATAGAGAGGGGCATAGAAGAGGTCTGGCTGGACTTTCAGGTGGTGTATGAGTCTGCCGCGTCGGAACCGGATGCCATTCTCAAAGAAGCTATGCTTCAAGCAATGAATTATGCCATCCAATCAGTGGACATGAGAGACAAGAAGACACCGGCGTTCAAAGAACAGGTGGCAGCCGCGCGGAAAGTATTATGGCAGAAGCTGGGTGAGATCAACTTTGGTGACTGCCCCGGTAAAGGGCATTTTGCTGGTCACTCACACATAGACGTTGCATGGCTTTGGCCGCTCAAGGAGACTGCTCGCAAGGTTGGGCGCACATACTCCACGGTAACAACGCTAATGGACGAGTTCCCTGATTACCACTTCGTCTGCAGCCAGGTACCGCTGTTCCTATATCTCAAGCAGTACTTCCCGTCCTTGTATGAAAAGGTTAAGGCTCGAGTGGCTGAGGGCAGGTTTGAGCCGATCGGCGGCACGTGGGTCGAGAACGACTGTAACGTGGTCTCAGGCGAGTCGATGGTGCGCCAGTGCCTGTATGGACAGAGGTTCTTCAGGAACGAGCTGGGTGCGAATGTCAGGGTAGGGTGGCTGCCGGACGTTTTCGGTTATTCGTGGGCTATGCCGCAGATTTATAAGAAGTCCGGGTTGGACTACTTTATGACCACCAAGATTAGCTGGAACGATACCAACAGGCTCCCGAATGACACGTTCTGGTGGCAGGGCGTCGACGGTACCAGGATCTTTTCCCACCTAGTCCAGGGCACTTACAACCACTCCGCAACTCCAGGAGAGACAAGAGCGCAGTGGAATGCCTATAATTCCAAGCTCTCGTGCCCGGACTTTATAGTTTCTTATGGTTTCGGTGACGGCGGCGGCGGCCCAACTCGCGAGATGTTGGAGTATATTCCGAGAATGGCCGACATTCCCGGTATGCCAAAGGCGAGTACAGGCCGGACGCACGCTTTCTTTGATAAGATTGCCGCGAGTACCAGCGACCTGCCGGTGTGGAACGGCGAGCTCTATTTCGAGCTTCACCGCGGCACCTACACGTCACAGGGCAGGAATAAGAGAGCTAATCGCATCAGTGAGCTGTACTTCCGCGATGCTGAAATGCTGAGCGCGATAGGCACGCTGTTCGGGCTGGATTATCCGAAGAAAGAGCTTGTTGAGGGCTGGCAGACCATACTTCTGAACCAGTTCCACGACATCATTCCCGGGTCTTCCATCCCAGATGTATACGTAGATTCGCAGAAGCAGTATGCTGAAATTATCGCCAACGCCAGTGAGATCAAGAAGAACGGCATCAAGGCTGTGGCTGGTCGTGCGAACACCAGCGGCGACGGTGCGCCTGTGGTTGTGTTCAACTCGCTCTCATGGGACAGAACAGATGTCGTCGAGGTTAAGGTCAGCGGTCTCTCCGGTGATTGCAAGGCTGTGGGGCCTGATGGCTCCACCGTGCCTGCTTACGTGAGTGATGGAGTCGCCGTGTTCGCGGCCACTGTTCCGTCCTGCGGTTTAGCGGTTTACCACATCTCCAAAGCCGATGCGGCTGGTGATGCGGCGTTCAAGGTGGATGGTCAGAAGATCAGCACACCTTATTACGAAGCTGTGTTATCCGCCGATGGCACCCTTACTCGACTGTTTGATAAGGCGCAACAGCGAGAGGTTTTACCCGAGGGAGCGAGAGCGAACGTTTTGCAGATATTCGAAGATAAGCCCACCAACTGGGATGCGTGGGATGTCGAACTGCAATACCAGGACAAAGTCTGGGAGTTTCAAGCTAAGGCTGCGCCGAAGGTGCTTGAGTCAAGCCCCGCGCGCCTCGTGCTCGG
Organism: bacterium; assembly: GCA_021373255.1. Classification (GTDB taxonomy): domain Bacteria; phylum Armatimonadota; class UBA5829; order UBA5829; family UBA5829; genus UBA5829. Next base: position 545 of record JAJFTD010000143.1, on the reverse strand, counting down.
CGTTAACTACACCTACGGTGATTCGAGCCTGGATCAGAAGATCATCTTTTATGCCGACACCCCCAGGGTCGACTTCGTGAACCACGTCGACTGGCAGGAGCGGCAGACACTACTCAAGGTGGCATTCCCGGTTGATGTTCTTTCTACCAAGGCGACATACGAGATAGCGTTCGGTGCAATAGAGCGCCCGACTCACTGGAACACGAGTTGGGACGTAGCGCGCTTTGAGGTTTCGGGCCACAGATGGGCCGATCTTTCTGAGAGTGGCTATGGCGTGAGCGTCCTTAACGACTGCAAATACGGATGGGACATAAAGGACAATGTGATCCGCCTGTCGCTTCTCCGCTCGCCCACCAATCCTGACCCGCTTGCAGACAAGGGCGAGCACGATTTTACTTATTCACTCTACCCGCACGCCGGCTCTTGGCAGGACGGCACGGTCCAAGCTGCACAAGGGCTCAACGCTCCTCTGCAGGCGATAACCACCGATGCCCACACAGGCGAACTCGGCTCAACTCACTCATTCGTGAGCGTGGACAAACCCA
>JAJFTD010000131.1 GCA_021373255.1 bacterium | reverse complement strand
TAGAAGATGTGCCGGTAAACTTTACGTCAGCCGGAGCTATCGATGCAAACGGTATGTCCTGGGTCGGATTCAGCGCCTTTACCGGCGGATGCTGTGAAGCCCATGACATTATTTATTGGAAATTCAAGAGCAACACGGCTGTTAACCCAAGGTACTCCAGCAGAGATGCGAGCTTATCTACTATATGGATTGAGGATGGCTTTGATATCAACTCAAGCGGCATGATAGTCGGCCAAACAGTTTCCGGATCACCATTCACCATCCAGGGTTGGCTTAGGAACGGCAGCAATGAGTCTGTGATAAGCTCGCTTGGTGGCAGTATCACTTCTCCCTACGGTATGAATATAGATGGGTGGGTAGCTGGAGAGTCGAGTGACTCAAGCTCGATTTTGCGCGCTTTCATGTGGCAGGGAAGTTCTGCTGACCTGGGTAGTGGCGCTGCGTGGGCTATCAATGATGCGGGAACAGCAGTAGGCAGTATTGAAATCAGTGATGACTGCGAATACGCCTTCATCCGACCCAATGGTGGTGCTGCACAGCTTCTTGCCACACTCGGCGGTTTCAACAGCTTTGCTTACGATATAAGTAATTCAAATATAGTAGTAGGCACGGCTGAGCTAGAAAATGGCGACAATCATGCCTGCATGTGGAACGCAGCAGGCAGCCCTATCGACTTAGGTGTATTATCGAATGGCATCACAAGTGTGGCGCTGGGTGTCAACAACTCGAACTCGATAGTGGGCTATTGTGACCTCATCAATGGGGGGCGGCATGCATTCATTCGAGTGTCAAATACGATGACTGACCTTGGCACGCTAGGTGGGCTTTGCAGCGAAGCCTACGATATCAACAATTCCGGCTTATGTGTAGGTCGGGCTCAGAGAAGTGATGGGACATGGGTTGCGTGTCTCTGGCAGAACGGCAAACTTATCGACCTCAACTGGAGGTTACCGGCGGGCAGCGATTGGCTGCTGGAAGCAGCTTATGCAATTAACGATTCTGGTTCAATCACGGGAACAGGGACGCTCAAGTCCACCGGCAAGCAGCATGTTTTCGTGCTGACGCCATAGGATCATTGGAGGCAAGAGCATGAGTAAGAGTTATATTAGTTCAATATCACTTGCTGCAGTGTTGATATATATCAGCTCCGGTGCCGCATTATGCACGGTCCACATCAACAATATATTTACAAACAACGCCGTATTGCAGCAGAAGATACCGATACCTGTCTGGGGCACTGCAAGTAATGGCGAAACCGTAACTGTCTCAATAAACGGCCAAAGCGCATCTACAACTGCTTCGTCGGGCAAGTGGCGTGTGAACCTGCCGGCGATGAATGCCGGTGGGCCTTACACGATGACGATTGCCGGGCCATCCAACACAATTACTCTTACGAATATAGACATCGGTGAAGTATGGGTTGCGAGTGGACAGTCCAATATGGACGACGTGAGAGTGAATATGACCAAAAGCGGGTCGTTAGCAAGACTGTGGCCGGATGATCCGCATCTTCGCATAGTAACAGGTATTCCGAGAATTACATCTACCACTCCCCTTAGTGAAGTCAGCAACACCACGACGTGGACTGTGGACACTAAGTCCGTAAGAGGCAATTTCACGGGCGTAGGATATTACTTTGGTCATAAGCTTCGTGAGTTGCTGAACGTACCTGTTGGAATAATATGGTCTGCCCGAGGCGCAACAGGTATTGAGCAGTGGACGGACAGAAAATACACATTGGATCTGGGAATCAGCTATTATGGCGAAGGCACTTCGTATAATTATGCCGAGTATTATTACAGCATGATCAGCCCGCTTCAGCCTTACGGAATAAAAGGCGCTGTCTGGTATCAGGGAGAGACTCATTGCAATGCAAATCAGTATTATAAGGCATTAATTGCATTCACAAAATGTTGGCGGACTGACTGGGGGCAGGGGACATTCCCGTTTATTCTCGTGCAGATCGCCCCCTATGGATCAGTCACCGGTGATAACGGCTGGGCAGAAGTTCGCGAAGCCGACCTAATAGCGTCTCGAGCCATAGCTAGAACTTCGCTTGCGCTGACTATAGATGTTTCCGACCCAGCGATGATCCATCCCACAAACAAAGAACCAGTCGGTGTAAGGGTTGCGCTTGCTGCAATGGAGGATGTATATCATAAACATCATTCAAACAAAGAGTCACGCAAGCACCTCACACCCGGCCCGACATATCGTTCTATGAGTATTAATGGTAACACAGCGACCATCACCTTCGACAACGTTGGCAGTGGCCTTACCATCAACAGTGGAACTTCTCTAACAGGCTGGATTATCGCAGGACCCGACAAAGTATGGCACAACGCTACCGCTGAGATCCGTGGAAATACCGTTGCTGTGTGGAGCTCTGAAGTGACGAGGCCAGTTGCTGTAAGATTCGGATGGTGGGATGCTCCGGCGGTCAATCTATGCAGCGTAGAGGGATTCCCAGCAGCACCATTCCGCACAGATTGCCCTATACAGAACTAGACCACGACTGGTGACAGTTGGTCCGGTATCCTGATACCTCTATTAAACCTGAAAGCCTACCGAGCCGGGTGTCCCTGTTGAGGCTGTGCCTGCGGCTGAGATCCACCGTTGCCTTTCAAGTGATCCGGGACCGCTTCGCCCAACTTCTGGAGAATCTCCGCAGGCTGTTCGGCAACCCGCAGCATCTCGTCTTTGGCAAGCTCACCCTGCCGGTATAGCTTTATCAGCGACTCGTCCAGCGTACACATCCCGAAATTGTGTCCCGTCTGGATTGCTGTAAATATCGAGTGTGATTTCTTGTCACGGATCATGTGCTGGATAGCCGGGGTGCAAAGCATAATTTCGAACGCTGCCGACCTGCCGTGCCCGTCAGGCCTTGGGAGCAGAAGCTGAGATATGACCGCTACCAGGTTGCCGCTGAGCTGAGTGCGGATCTGGTCCTGCTGGTCAAACGGGAAAACGTCTATGATTCTATCCACCGTGCGCACCGCCCCTGTGGTGTGGAGGGTGGAAAATACCAGGTGCCCCGTCTCAGCCGCACGTACAGCCGCCGCTATTGTCGCAAGGTCGCGCATCTCACCCACGAGGATCACATCCGGGTCCTGCCTCAACGCCTTGATAACACCGAGTTCGAATGTGGGCACATCGTCCCCCACCTGCCTCTGGCTCACCACCGACATCTTGTGCTGGTGATAATACTCAATAGGGTCTTCGATGGTGATGATGTGGCAGTCGCGATGGGTGTTGATGTAGTCAATCATCGTGGCGAGGGTGGTAGTCTTCCCGCTTCCGGTTGGGCCGGTGACAAGGACAAGTCCCCTGGGTGCGTGGCACAGCCGCCTGAGGTTGGGGTCAAGGCCGATCTCCTCGAATGTCCGCAGCTTATACGGAATCAAGCGCATGTTGATGGCTATGGTTTCTTTTTGGTAAAACACCGCGACCCTGAACCGCGCCTTGTCGCCATAAGAGAAACCAAAGTCCACGCCGCGCTGCTCTTCAAGCTCTGCCACACAACGCTCCGGAATGATTTGGCGCACTAAATCCGCCGTGGTCTCCTTATCCAGCAACCCATACTGTTCCAGCCGGACCAGATGACCATGCACGCGCACAGTCGGAGGGTCTTTCACCACAAGGTGCAGATCAGACCCGTCTCGTTCTACCATCTCATCTAGCAATTGCCTGACATCGAGCATATACGGCCTCCACAAGAAGCAAACTCAGATGCGGCGCTATTCATTTGTAAGCTCAACTTACCATGCAAATTGCCGGTAGTCAATGGGAGATTTGGAATTGTGTTAGGGGGTTATGCGTTGTGGGTTGCGCGTTACTCGCTATATGCGCTAGCCGGTGCAGTCTTTGTCTGCCTCTGATCCCTGATCGTCCCGGATCTGTGATCCGGGACGCCCCTCTTTCGGGTCTGTGACCCGGTCATTCCACGATATAGCCATAAGACATTACAGGCTTCGGGGACTCACGTTTGTGCGAAAAGAAAGATATTATCGACAGCGCCGTTCCCGCAGCGTATGCACAACATTTGTACGTGCGTAGCTCCAACACTGCGCTTCGTACTCTTCAAAGTCATAGTTAGCAAACTGAGAACCAGAGCTGCGAAAGTTGCCCATAGGGTGGTGCGGATGTTGGTAGAGTCGGAGACGATCTTCCAAATGCCTTCCAGGGCTACGGCGGGCAGTTTGCCGTAATTATCAGACAGCCGCTCACTGATCACTGCGGCGACAAAGTCCCGACTATAATGCGTATTTTTCAGCCTGACCATTATACACAAGTTTGGAGATAGGGGATAGGAGATAAAGTGGATGTGGTTCCGGGGCAGGGATTCGAACCCCGATATACGGCTCCAAAAACCGTTGTCCTGCCATTGGACGACCCCGGAACAACATACATTATTATATTGTCCAAAGAAGCAATCGTCAAATCAAATCAGTCGCAACCTTAAACATGCCCGATTTTATTATCGCTCTAATACCGAAATTACATACTGGCTAACCTTATCAGCCCACATCTGACCAGCTATTGTTAGCCCTTTGGGGCTGAGATGAATGCCTTTGCCGTCGTAATCTCTGTTGTCGCCAGTTAGCAGGTCCGTATCCGGGCCCTCGAGTGCGATGCGCTCGTCCCACAGCTTTTTTTGGACATCCCGAATCCGTGGAAACGCCTGGTTGCCGGGGTCCATATATGACACTTGTGCAACAAACCACGGGAAGCTCCACCCGGCTCTTCGGTTTGATTCTTTGATAATCTTGCACATTTTCTCGTAATATACATCTGATGGCGTGTTGAGATATGCATCCGACTCGCCCTGGTGCCACAACACCGCACGAAACCCACCTGGACCGAGTTGATTAATACGAGCCACCATGAAACCGAACAGTTCACCGTGGGTATCCCAATCGTTCACGGCAGTGCCGCCGTGGCCTGTCGATGCGACCCCTATTGGGACGTGGAGCTTCGCATACATCGCATCCCCGAACGCGGGATAATAGCTGCCCTCCATTGTCATGTCGTGCGTTCCCTGAAATGGATCATCTCGAATCTGCCAACTTCGCCCATCAAAGCACGATACCATTCCGCTGGTCTGCTTCGTGCGGAACTGGCCGTGGTTGGTTGAATTAGACTGACCGGCTCCTATAAAGACCTCGCCCACACCAAACTTCCTAACATACGCTGAGCCGACTACTTTGCCTTTGAGTAATGCCCGAATGTTAAGCTCATACCATCCACCTGCAGCAAGTTTGGCAGAATAATTGAAGCATCCCGTTAGGCGGTCGAATGGCATACGCTGCCATTTATCCCGAATGCTTCCCTTGAGAGACTTTCCCTTGATTTGATATTCGATGATGTCACACTGGACGTCACACTTGCCGCTGATTCTTATCGGGCCTGTGTAGTGACTATCTCTCTGGAATACCTGACTCTCCGAGGGCGCGGAGATATTCAGGTTATCATAATTAGGAGCATTGCCTACACGCACGTTTGCGAGCATTTTTTGCTCCTGCGCATCGGAATTGCTAAACTTGAACTCTATAACACGAGTCTCTCCGATATCCAGAATGCCTTCCCATATCTGTGCGTTACCTGCCCAGGGGCCCCACACTTTCAAGCTGCGTCCGATCTTGACTTTCGTCTTGCCCAACAGAAACTCGACAACGGGTTCCGGGCCGACCAAAGGCAGGTCCTGAAAATCTCCATCGGCAATTTTCCCCAGGCCAATATTGGGGTTGATTGCCATATAGAACCGGATTGGGAGGGTGGGGAGCTTATTGGTTATTGCCCAGTTCATGGCGTCGTCAGTGAATGTGTAGGTGATCTCAGCATCAGCACCCTTGGCGGAGACTGTGTTTTCGCCCGCTATGTGAATATCAGGTAGCGCGCAGGTAACCTTGTCCTCGATCTTGTAAAAATAGCTGCCGCGCGAATAGCTAACTCCTGGCATCAGAAACTCTTTGCCATCAATCACGAGATTGGTCAGACACCCATCCCTCGCAATCGTTGCCTGGTAACGATCTGCCTTTATGGAATAAGTGTCACCGTTCTTTTGTATGTTGACATTTGCCTGCGCGACTGCAAAGAGGCATAATGTCCAGACTAGGACGATTGCAAGTTTGAATGCTTTCATAATGTATCTCTCCAGCGGAATCATTCGTAGCGGCTTCACACCTTGACTCTTGTAATGGGGGCTATTATACTGTGTATGAATAACCTCTGCTATTACTACAATGTAACACCGCGCTAGCACTGAGTCAAGAAAGAAATGGAGTAAATCTATGAGAGCATCCAAGATTACGGCGATTATGTTGCTATTATTGCTGGGCATCGTTGCCACTGTTCACGCGGATGTGATTATCTTAAAAGATAGAGATACTTGGAAAGTCACCGCCAGAGAATATGAAGCCGTTATCTCATCCGACGGGTGCATGACGAGCCTGAAAGCCGATGGCTCTGAGTTTTTATGCACTGGAATTGGCGGATCGAGGGGCGCTTACTTCGTTACAGACCAAACTCTCAGGCTGCCGGATATTCAACAAGATGCGCAGGACACAATCACCGCTTCGGGCACAGAAGCCGAAGCCACCTGGCGTTTTGCTGATGATAGCATCAAACTAAAGGTTACGAACAAGGCAGATAAGGACATGTGGTATCGCATGGTAATCGATCCCAATGTCCGGTTTGTCAACACAGGCGATGGCAAGTATACGATGCACCCAGTGAAGGTCACGCCGATCAGCAATTGCACGTGGGTCGTGGGGTCATCTGCTCTCAATATCAAAGGCGGCACGAAGCTCTGGGGACCGTGGGTCGGAGAAACTATGACCTGGGAGCTTCTTATGAGAGGCATCCAGACCCAGGTAATTGATATTTCATTCAGTAAACCTGATGATCACGCTCGCGCGGCAATGGCCAATGCCAGGGCTGGTAAAACCGTAGACTACGATGGCTTTCCGATCTTCTCACCCGATGAAGCTCGAGTCTTTCAAAGACAGAGCCGGTACGCGGGCTGGGTTGTTATCAGTGGTAGGGCAGACATCGACTGCGACAGCGTGGAGTATAGGATAACGGGCAAGCCGTTGAAAGGTAGTATGTCAGGCCGTTGGCAAAGAGTAAGACTGGACCCTGTGACCAGGGGATATTCGGACAGGATCAAAGTTCCCGCAGGCGGATGGTACAGCCTCGATGTGCGGGCGCTGAAAGGTAAAAAGGTTATTCTCCAGAAATCCGTCAGCAAGTTCGGAGTGGGGGAGGTTTTTGTGGGTGCCGGTCAGTCCAACTCCACGAGCTGTGGGCAATATCCCACACAGCAGGCATCAGGGATGGTCTCGTGTTACACTGGGACGGACTGGCAGATCAGGAACGATCCATTCATAGGATCGCATGATGGCTCGATTCTCGGCAGCGTATATCCCAACTTCGGCGATGCTATGTATAAGAAATATCACGTGCCGATCGGAATTGCCTCCACGGGGCATGGTGGAACGAGCGTTACTCAGTGGAATACCGGTGGTGAACTCTTCAACTGGACAATGGACCGCATTCACTACTTGGGACCGGGCGGGTTCAGAGCAGTTATGTGGCATCAAGGCGAAGCAGATTGTGGTATGCCCTCCGAAGAGTATTTCTTCAGAATGTCCAAGCTGATCAACGATTGCAACCGTATCGCGGGGTGGAATATTCCCTGGTTTGTTGCGCAGGCCTCATACGCCGATCCCGATCACGCATCGTTCCCCCTTGTGCGTGAGGGGCAGAGACGGCTTTGGGAGAGCAAAGTCGCACTCGAAGGACCAGATACGGATAAGCTGACCAAGGAATATCGAGATTTCGGAGGCATAGGCGTCCATTTCAATCCCAAAGGCTTAAAGGTATTCGCGGAGATGTGGTTCGAGAAGATCAGCAGCTACATAGATGCTGTTCTGGTCGATTAATATTAGGGAAGATGCTCTCTCTTCGCCCGAACCACTGAAGCCAGCCCTGAGATGATAAGGACACTTGCGATAAAAACCAACGAGGCGACAATCGAAATCTCGTAGACATGTTCCAGCAGCATCTTTATGCCTATGAAAACTAGAATTACCGCCAGCCCGTAGTGAATATAGTAAAACATCTCAGTGATTCCGGCTAATGCGAAATACAGCGCCCTCAATCCCAGGATGGCGAATACGTTTGATGTGTATACGATGAATGGGTCCGTAGTAATAGCCAGGATAGCGGGGATAGAGTCGACGGCAAACAGCAGATCGGTCGTCTCCACGATAAGCAGCACTATGAACAATGGCGTGGCAAGCCTGCGGCTGTTTCTACTCACGAAAAACCGGTCTTCTTCGTAATTTTCCGTAGTAGGAAACCATCGTCGAAATAATACGAGCACCGGGTTCCTCTCGGGGTGCATCTCCTGCTCTTTGGTTATGGCCATTCTTATTCCAGTCACTATCAGAAACACGCCGAATATGTAGATAACCCAGTAGAACTTGTTGATTAGTGTTATGCCCACGGCGATGAATACCGCGCGCATAGCCAGGGCACCCAGAATACCCCAGAACAGAACCTTGTGCTGGTAGGCCTTGGGGACCGCAAAATACGAGAAGACTAGATAGAAAACAAAAATATTATCTATACTGAGAGATCGTTCAATCAGATAACCCGTAAGAAACGCGAGCCCCACATCTTTACCGGCCCAGTAATACATCCAGCCGTTGAAAATCAAAGCGAGGACGGTCCAGATAGTGCTCCATATGAGCGCCTCTTTGATACCGATCTCATGGGACTTTCGGTGAACAACTCCCAGGTCAAGCGCCAGCATCGCAAGCACAAAAACATTGAAAGCTACCCACCAGATGATATCAACTTGCATCGCAAGGGCTATCCTTCCGTGCCGGGAATTGATCTTTGCTGCATCCTAACCAGCATTACTGATCTATCAGAGTATCTGCACACTTTTTGTGATACGCTCCCAAGGAGGAACATCTGAATTCCACCCAGCCCTTTTGACCCCACCACGATCAAGTCTGCTTCCATCTCAGCACTGGTTTTCAATATCTGTTCCGCCGGATCTCCCTCTCGCACTGCTGTCGTCACCGTTGCTTCAGTTGACAGGCCGTTTTTTGTTTCCTGAACCAGTTGTTCGGCGTGTTCAAGCCTGGCGCTCCGTACCTGCTCCAATGTATGCTGAGCCGAACTCGAACGCGGAATCCATCGAGACTCACGGTGAACCACGTGTAAAACCACGACTTCCACATCGTGTTGGAGGTGAAAAGAAGACAAGAATCGAGCTGCCTCTATTGCATTCTCAGACCCATCTGTGGCTAGTATGATCTTCGCTATCTTGGATGTATCGGCATCTCTGGCAGGCTTTGTCAACAATACCGAGCACGGCGCATACCTGATCACTTTCTGTGAAACACTGCCCAGCAGGAACAACTGACTTCCGGTAAGACCCTTAGACCCAACCACCACAAGTTCTGCCCCAATCTCATCGGCGATTCGAATGATCTCATCAGCCGCAAATCCCTCATCTATAATTGAACGAGAAGATGCCCCGGCAGTTGAAAGTATTCGCTCCACTTGCTCAACAGCCCGTGAGGCCTCTTCCTCAGCCTCGACACGCATTTCGTGCTCCACTCGATGCCACTCCACATTATACGGAGGAGGTACTACTGGGGTTATCAAGTAAAGCGGGGGCTCCATAATGTAAACCACAACCATTTCAGTGTCAAGCGGCGGCCCTAGAGCGATCAGAGTCCTTGCCGCCATCTCGGAGTGGCTGGAACCGTCAGTTGCAAGAAGAATTTGCATTTCTAGCCCTCTCATTGCCAAGGAATGCAGCTATGAATCCAAGACAATTCAATCCTATCTGAATGCGTACCCGGTCTGTTGATACACCAAACGTGAGAGGTATTCACACAAGTTCGGTTCTGCGCATGCACGATGCGAGGGGGTGGGGCAACACTGTACTCAACGACTTTCCAGTTCAGCGGATTGACCAGGTGTGGCTGAGTGATGGTCTTCGGGCAATATCAGTCCGAGCGCACAAGACGCGGCACTCCGACCACAGGCTGGTTGTCTGTGATGTGATGAGCGCCGCGTTTTAGCGTTAGTATTTAGAGGATATACCTGCTCAAATCCTCGTCCTTCACAATGTCTTGCAGTTTCGCACGGACATAGGCTGCGTCTACGTGTATGTTCTTTTCCTCAATATCAGGCGCTGCGAACGATACATCGTCCAGGAGCCTCTCCATAACTGTATGCAGCCGCCGGGCGCCTATGTTTTCCATTGACGTATTCACATCCGCTGCGATTCTGGCGATCTCTGAGATGCCGTCCGGGGTGAACTCAACGTTCACGCCTTCTGTCTGCATCAGCGCCTTATACTGCTTTATCAATGCATTCTTTGGCTCGGTGAGTATTCGGACGAAATCGTCCTCGGTGAGTGTGTCCAGCTCTACTCTGATCGGGAGCCGGCCCTGCAGTTCGGGGATGAGGTCCGACGGTTTTGACACATGGAACGCACCTGCCGCGATGAAGAGTATGTGATTGGTCGATACGGGCCCGTATTTGGTCATAATTGTGGACCCTTCGATGATTGGCAGGATATCCCGCTGCACGCCCTCGCGCGAAACCTGCGGCCCAGAGTCGCTTTCGCGGCCTGCGACTTTGTCCATCTCATCGACGAATATTATTCCGTCCTGTTCTGCCCGTTCAATAGCCTCGCGCACGATCACATCCTGGTCGATCATGCTCTTTGCCTCTTCATCTGCGAGAATGGAACGCGCCTCAGCCACGGTTACCCGCTTGCGCTTGCGGCGCTTGGGGATCAGGTTGCCGAGCATACCCGACATATCCATCCCCATCTCTTCCAATCCCTGCTGCCCGAATACCTGGAAGTGAGGCATTGATGTATCTTCAACTTCTATATTAATTTCACGGTCTTCGAGTTGACCGGCCATGAGCTGGGTCCGAAGCCTGTCGCGGATTCGTTCCTTGCGCTCCACCTGGTCACGGGTGTATTCATCGGTGGGTTGCTGCTCCTCTTCCTCTACCGGAGTTGGCTCAATTGTGGGAGGTGGGTTTCCAGCACCGGTGCCGGGGAAGATTGCGCCCATTGCGTTTTGGATGGAATTAAACCACTGCTGGGGCACCGCGCCCTGTTCCGCGCGCCTGGCCGGTGGCTCCATGATATCGAGTATTCGCTCCATAGCTCTCTGCTCAGCGAGTGGTTTTACTTCCTCTATCTTCTCACTCTCGATCATCGCCACTGCACGCTGAACCAGGTCACGCACCATGGAGTCAACATCCCGCCCCACATATCCGACTTCGGTGAACTTGGTCGCTTCCACCTTCACAAACGGCGCGCCCGCAAGGTTCGCCAGCCGCCGTGCGATCTCGGTCTTGCCGACTCCTGTAGGGCCCATCATCAGTATGTTCTTCGGGATGACCTCATCACGAAGATCCTCGGACAACTGCCGCCTTCGATAACGGTTTCTCAACGCCACCGCCACCGCTTTCTTGGCGTTATCCTGGCCTACAATATATTTATCAAGCTCCGCGACTATTTGTTTCGGAGTCAGTTCCTGATTGTCTTTCAAATTGCACCTCGTATGGGACTATAATTCATCAACCATAATTTCGTGGTTAGTATAAATGCAAATATCTGCAGCTATGTGCATTGATTTCTCAACGATTTCTTTCGGGGAGAAATCGGTATTGTGCAACAGAGCGCGTGCGGCGGACGCTGCGTATGCCCCGCCTGATCCAATGGCGGCGATCCCTTCATCGGGCTCTATGACTTCGCCATTACCTGAGATAATGAGCAGATATTCCTGGTTGCCCACTATCATCATAGCTTCAAGCCGCCGTAGTATTCTGTCCGTACGCCACTCCTTGGCAAACTCTATTACTGCACGCTTGAGGTTGCCATGGGCTTCCTTTAGCTTGGATTCAAACTTGTCCGCCAGCGTCTGCGCATCTGCCACCGAGCCCGCAAATCCCATCAATACCTTATCATCATAAAGCCTGCGAATCTTGCGCGCTTTGTGCTTCATAACCGTGTTTTCAAGTGTAACCTGCCCATCAGCAGCGATGGCAATTTGATTCCCCATCTTTACCGACAGAACAGTAGTCCCGTGCATTTCATATCCCATTTATATCCCCTTATATCTTTTGGTCAAGGTGTCGGGTGACGGGTGCCAGGGCCGGTGCCAGAGTTCTCTCTGATGGTCCAGGATCTGCGATCCTGGACCCACCTCTTGCGGATCTGTGATCCGCTCCACCTGTAACTTATGTGGTGGCATCAGAGATGTGCCCGAACATCTGTTAGCCGTCCAGTTGACCATTCCTAATTCTTCATTTTCAATTCGTACCGCTCTCGCTATTTCTCCAACGTCATATTTCCCTGAGAAGCTCGCGGGTGTGCTTTATCGTAGACTTCCTTCAACCTTTCCCTGGAAACGTGCGTGTAAATCTGAGTGGTGACCACGTTCTCATGCCCGAGCAATTCTTGCACGCTGCGCAGGTCGGCTCCGTGATTCATCATGTGAGTGGCGAAGCTGTGACGCAGGGTGTGCGGGCTGATCTTCAGGGAATCACTCACTGATTCGACGTGCTTGTCCAATATCCTTCTTACGGAAGACGCCACCAGCGCTGTGCCTCGATATCCCAGGAACAGCGCATCTGTGGGCTTTTTCCCTTTCGCAGCCAATATTGGCCTGCCGTAATCAAGGTAGCGTGTCACGGCTTCCAACGCTCGTGAGCCGACCAACACGGTGCGTTCTTTGTTGCGTTTACCGATGACACTGAGCTCGTCAGCGTTCGGTTTGATACTGTTTGTTCTGAGGCTGAGCAACTCACTTAATCGAAGCCCCGTAGCGTATAACATTTCAAGAATTGCCCTGTCCCTGAGTCCCTCGGGGGTGGTGTCAGGTGCGGCCATTAACGCGGGAATGATATCTTCTCCTAATACCTTCGGGAGCCGCCTGGACTGCTTTGGGGACCGCACTCCCGTGGTGGGGTCACTCTCTATTATGCCCCGTTTTGCCAGATATTGAAAGAAAGCTCGCAACGCAGCCACTTTACGTGCCACAGAACTCTTCGCCAGTCCTGCCTTTTGCAAGTGAGCGAGGTAGCGGCGGATGAGTATCTGGTCTACAGGTGCCTTTGCCTCCTCGGCAAATTGTGCGAACGCCAGCACATCCGAGGAGTATCCAGCCAGCGTGTGCTCGCTCGCTCCCTTTACCAACCGCAAGTATTCTATAAAAGCATCCAGCCATTTATTCATATATCTGGGTATTAGCATTGTCTGGCGTTAATAACTTATCTTGCTGCGAAGACGAGTGCTGGGTGTAAGCGCACGCAATGGCAGCATAATTCTATGGACGCCCAGCACATATATACGCGATTTTAGCATGTTAATATTGCTGGGTCAAAAAGCTGTATGGAATACCATAAGTAAAGGACCATTGATTTCCGATAACATGCAGGAGGCCTTATGTCCAATTCCACCAACGACGGTTTCGAGATCAGGTTGAGAAACGCTGAAGGTATACCTATCCTGCATCTTGTTGGAACGGTATCAAAAACCGCACTCAAGGCGTTGAAGTCCACCATGGACAGCCTTGCGAGCGCGGGGCATTACAACATCGTGCTCAATTTAGAGCGCGCGAGTGTCGCAAACTGGCGATTTCTTACCGGTCTGGCGGGAGCGGTGCGCAATATCCGTTCTCACTACGGAGCGGTGGACCTGGTAGTGGCCCGCGGTCCGTTAAAACAATTGTCGGGATTAGAGCCACTGGTAAGGCTCTTCAGACTATCGGCCTCAGAAAATCAGGCCATTTGTCGTATCAAGAGGCTGTGCAGGCAGCCGGACGGAATATCAGAAGCAAATGCGAGATTACTGGAGAAGTTATGATAAACCCATCTAAAAGCAAGCTGAAAGTAATAAAGATACTGGACCCGCTGCTGTGTGTCCGCTGCGACAATGCCTACATAGCCGATGTCGTGATGCGTGACGGCGCCAAGAAGAAGATGTTCTATTGCTCGCGGCTCGATTGCGACAATTGGGTCTCCCAATCGACCGCCCAAGAAGGACATGAGGAACTTGACGAAGCGGCATAGCCCTGCTTAGGCTAGTGCTTTGCTCTCCTAATGAGCGAGCAGGCCCTGATCCACAGCGCAATCATAGCAATTGGTGTAAGCAACACCTTGGGGTTGCGTGCATTGTACTTAAGGAAGTAGCGCAGCATGCTCTTGTGGTGCTGTTTGATCATCGGAATGGGGTTCTGGTCGCTCGCGGCACCTATCCTGTGAGATACCGCCGCCATCGGGAAATACACAACCCTCCATCCGGCCTCACGCGCCCGCCTGCACCAGTCCACGTCTTCCAGATACATAAAGAATCGTTCGTCCAGTAATCCTATCTGATCGATGGTCTCTTTTCTAACAACGATAGCCGACCCAGACAGCCAGTCCACATCTCTCTCTCTATCGTGCTGCCAGTCCGCCATCAGATAATCGCGAACGAATGAGTTATTGGGAAACAGCTTACCGAGCAGTGTGTGCCGGAAAATCGCTGCAAACATAGTGGGGGAGCGCCTTGCGGAATATTGCAGGCTGCCGTCAGGATTCAGCACTTTGGGGCCCAGCATGCCTACGCTCGGGGTTGAGTCCATATACTTGATCATCTTCCCGAGCACATCATGTTCCAGCATCCGGCAGTCCGGGTTAAGGATCATCATATAACGCCCCCGGGCTTGTCCTAGCGCCATATTATGCGCCGCGCCGAACCCGAGATTCTTAGGATTCTCTATTAGGTTGACTTTCCCCGCGAACTCGCTTTTAATCATCTCCGCGCTGCCGTCGGAGGATGCGTTATCCGCCACAAATACCTCAAATGTGATCGACCTGTCCTGGCTAAACACCGATAAGAGGCAGTCGCGCAATTCATCTTTGGTGTTCCAATTCACTATACTTACGGTCACATCTACACTATTACTAGTCAACCTCGGCCCCTTATAAGTCTATTCAAACCCACGCATGCGACCGTAAAGTAATATACCGCAGCCGGTATCCTGCCTTTGAAGTGCTTGCGATAAAACCTGATCAGCGAATCATGTGACTCTTTCACCATCCGCCGTCTGCCTGCCTGCTTTGTCCCTGCTCCACCGTGATGAATAACCACGGCTTGCGGTACAAAGTAGACTTTCCAACCCACCTGCTTCGCTCGATAGAGCCAGTCCACTTCATTAAAGAAGATAGGAAACCGCTCGTCGATCAGCCCTACCTCGCTGAGTGCCCGCTGGCTCAATATCAAGCACGACCCCATAGGCTGGTCCACTTCCGCCACTTCATCATAGCTAAAATATGTCATCCGATACGCCCCGAACACGCGGCTCTTTGGAAAAATCCGGGACAGCCCCATATATTCCCACGCGATAGGCCCAGGGTAGGGGAACCCGCGCACAGACCGGTCCACGCTCCCATCCGGCCGCACCAGCTTCGCTCCCGCCGCCCCCGCGTCGGGATGGCTCTCCATAAAGTCCACCAATGCGTCAATCGCACCTTCGGTCACTTCAGTATCGGGATTAAGCAGCAGCAGGTAATCCCCCCGCGCAGCCGCTATCGCCTGGTTGTTGCCCCTGGCGTAGCCCACGTTCTCCGAGTTCGTGACAAAGCTCACGCCCGGAAACTCGCTCCTGAACGCTGTCTCATCAAAATCCGACGAAGCATTATCCACCACAATAACTTCATACTCAAACCCCGGCGTATATTTCTCAATAGAAATCAACAGCGCGCGAAGTAGAGACGAGGTATTCCAGTTAACTATTGCTATGGATAAACGTACCATTAATCCAATTATAGATGTGCTGCAGTAGGGGGTCAAGCAAGTTTAATCTAGAATTAAGATTGAAGAGTTAAGAATCAAGAAGGGAGATTTGAATTATGAAGTATGAGTTATGAATTGGGGAGAGGGAGCAGAACTGCCCAGATTTTGCGGATCTGTGATCCGATTTCTTCACCGAAGCTCTACTTTCGTGACCATGTTGCCAGTTACGCAGGCATAGTGTTGCCAGTTCGACAGGAAAAGTGGATTAAAAATCCGTAATAGGTAGATTCAAGATTGCAGATCCAGAACAATCAAGAGCGCGCTCGCGAAGAATCAAGGACTTCCCTGCTGATCATCAATATTGCATTTTTAAAAGCTGCGGTTAGGCTTTCTATGGACGAAAGTACTACATCTAGCTGACCACAATGCAATGCTATATGGGCATGCCGTAAAGACTCTTCTGCTGCAGATGCGTGAATATGTGGCCCCTTCTTGTACTCTGCGTGTGGTTCGTGATCTTGTACACACGGGTCGCAGTGCAAGCATAGAAACTCCTGTTCTTCGCCAGGGTTCTCTTGTTTGTAGATGTTTAGGTAAGCTCGGCTCAGGCGCCATTGGCCATTTGTGTGGTCAGCGGTCCATATCTCAAAGTAACATGCAGAATAGCCCGGCAATTTTGTCGCAAATCGCCAGTCCCGATAACTGGTAGTTGGTGTGGATCCATCATAAGTTCCTAGAAGGCACTCATACGTGGAAGGCTTACACTGGCATGCAGGGCCAGCCTCGACTTTTGCGATTGGCCGAAGCAACTGCTGAATCTGCTTCCATCGGGACTGTAATTGTTTGGCTGTAAGTGTATCCATATAATGACCTACATATCAATGCCGAGGCTCTTGTACTCAGCACTGGACAATCCGTACATTTCAGCAACTAGATCGTCAATCTGGCGTTCTAGGTGGATGGCATCTGAACTAGCACACGCTAACCGGGAGTCTACGAGCTGCAGTAGCCTCCGTCTGTTGGCTGGAGGGACCGTAAAAGGATCCGGCACAGGTACAGGTTTCAATGTTTTTGGCTCAAGCATCGCATACCCACGTGCATATGTATGTGAGTGCGCTGCAACGTGCCAATAACAGACAGTGGAATTGAGAACGGCAACGAAAAACCGAAGCAGTTCTTGTGCCATGTCAGGGTCTTTGGGATACAATAACGGGCTATGCGATACTGCGTAAACACCTTCAGTGTCAAGCGCGAATCGCGGAACCAAGGACAGGTGTGGACTCACGATCTTTGGCAACATCATGTTCTGCGGAAGCCGAGGACGCACGGGTTCCCACCACGCTCGGTGCTTCTCGGAACAAGAGCGTCGCGCCGATAGAGTGGATTCGTTGCCACATAAGTAACGCCAAGTCGCCGGGAAATGTTCTTTCAGCTCATCTTCGGTAATCTTCCGACCATCTATATAAGGGTAGAAGAAGCATTGGTTGCTGCACTCGGGCACGGTGTATGCACGCATTTCCCTATCGTGCAAGAAAGGAACATATATTGATTCCTCTCCTTTGGGGATGTGGCTGGTAGGGATTATGAATACATCGTCTGCGCCCGAAAGGAAACCTTCCCTCACACACAGGAAATCCTCCAATTTCGGCAAATTGGTGAGCTTTTTCTTTATGATTGATTCAGTTGGCGGAAGAACGAGCCAATCGTCCTCTGCGAATGTACTTTGGTCAGCCTCATAGATGCTATATTCTGGCGTCTGTGTCTGCCTTCCTTCAACAGCCTCCTCTAGAGCGCGCCCCACAAGTTCACGACACTTAATGATCTTAGCATGCGGGGCCATTCCTGACGCCCCACTTTTCTTCTGGAATATCAATAGAACAACGTAGGTCGCAGCATCCTGGAAGACACGTATTGCTGAAAGGTCGGCAAGACAGCAAATCCATGCATTGTCTGTAATTAACCGACGCATTTTTCTTGCATTTCTGCTTAAAAGAAAGCTGTGAGGGAGGACGAACATACCGATGCCTCCCGGCTTCAGCAACTCTAATCCTATCCGCAAGAAAGGAACAAACGTATCTATACGGCCTTCAGCGTATCCATGCATGAAATCTGCGATTCTTTGTCGCATCACTGGACTCTGAGCACCCAGCGCTACGAATGGCGGATTTGCAATGACAGCATCATAGGTTTCCTTCAGTTCTGAATGCTGTTGATAATAAGAGATTGCCTCTTCATTTACCACATTCAGAGAAGACGGAAGACGTTCCGTTAAAATCAAGTTCAACAATGCCAATGACAGACATGTAGCTTGACATGCATTCATGTCTAAATCTAGTCCCACCGTATTTTCGAACGCCTTCTCTACAACCCCAGAATCTACTTCATCGTAGGCTGGATCACACTGCATTTCTAGGAGGGTGCGAAGGAAGATTCCGGAGCCGCAAGCTGGATCTATTACTCTCAAATTGCGGAAATGTCGAGGCGGCATTTGTTCCCGTAAATAGCGGGCGAAGAAACGGGCTATAAATTGTGGAGTGTAGACGCTCCCATATGCCTTGTCTCGCTCCTCCTCTGGCAATTGTTTGAAAAATGGCAGTGTTTTTTGTGGTGTTTCCTCCAGATGAAGCACTGATACGTAATGTTCGTAGATTCGGCTCAATGCGTGCTTCGATATTAGCGAGAAGTCGTAGCGATATTGTGGCTCATACTTGTTCTGATAGAAATCGGCTAGTAATTCAGATACCGTATCTTGAGACAAATCATCAAAGGCGCACAAATCGTCTTTCCGGACAAGGTAACTAGGAACAGTTCCTCCACTCAATCTCCCAAGGTTCGAGATTAAGAACTCTCCAAGTCGGGCTTTGGTATTGTGCGATTTTTCCCACAGGCCAAGGAGGGTCTCGTCTTGCTCACGGAGAACTTGTATATTTCCAGAATGTAGTTTCTGATGGTCCTCTGCGGCACGGACGAACATGATTGCATTGAAAAGCGCAGATATACTGTCGTTGCTGATTTGATTGTTAAGTTCTGCTGCGAGGTTTCTTTTCCAGTAAGACACTGTGTTCACAAGCGCGTCGTCCAAAGCGGGCACATTCGGATTGGGCTTGCGACCACATATTTGTTCGAATGCTTGACTGCAAAGAACATCAAGACTACCCTCCGGCTCGATCCTAGTTTGCTGAACTACACGTTCACGATTGCTGCGATTAAACACGAATGTCGCCTCGTCGGGCTGGACGTGAATATGCCAATCAACCAAGTTGTTGTATGATATGCTCAAGAGTGACATTCGCTCATCTAGCCGAAGATCAGCGTAACGTTTTGGACTCTTTAGAAATGTGATGACAGCTGTGTTTTCTAATCCATGCTCTACCACCAAGTGTGTGTTGGCAAGGGCGGATGTGGATGGAATGTCCAACTGATAGCTGGGATGCCATCCAAACTGACGTGCAAAATCGCGGAGTGCCGTTGGATGTGCTCGTGATGAGTAATCGCAGGACGTTAGGCTTTGAACAAGTTCATAGTGGTGTTGCATCAGTGGCTGCCTCCTTTCACTCTTTACTCTATTACAAATGCAGCTTTGTGTCAACTAATTATAGACAAATGCCTACTATGTCCTTGATCATGAGAGTTTTATGTTTCAGGAGGCTCATACCGAAAACCTTACCGTTCCAGATTAACTCTCGCTCCCCCCTCTTAACTCCGCCGCCTCCGCACTCCAACCACCATCCCCACCAGCCCACTAATCAGGCAAAGCATCGCCCCCGGTTCGGGAGATTGCGCTACTGTTGCGCCTGATAGCTTTACCAGATTGCCGCCGGACGCCATTACATAAATGCTACCGTCGCTGCCGATAGTTGGCGATGTGTGTATTGCGCTGCCTAGAGCACGCGTCCAGCTCAAGGAACCGGTGTTCGCCTCAAGAGCAACAAGTTTGCCCTCACTGGTGCCGAATAATATGGTTCCTGATGCATCGAGTGTTGGAGATGAGTAGACTGTGCTGCTGGAGCGATAACTCCACTTCTGGTTCCCAAACGAGTCCAACGCGCGCAGGTAGCCGTCATACCCGCCGAAGTAGATGCTTCCATCCGATCCGATTGCGGGGGCTGTGGTAATTGCACCCATCTGCATACGTGTCCATCTTACGCTTCCGTCAGGGTTAAATGCATAGAACACCCCTGAGGTCGACCCAACGTACACCGTGCCGTCTTCGGCGATTGCGCAGTTGTTCCCAGGGTTGATCACATCCGAGCGCCATATCAAACTGCCGTCTGAGCCGATTGCGTAGAGCCTGCCGTCGTTGGATGGAGCATATATCACCGACCCATCGGGCGATGATGCTAGGGAACGGCTTACTGCTCCGCCTGTGCGGATACTCCACAAAGTGTTTCCGTCAGCACTCACCGCGCGAACCCAGCCAAGGCCGTCACCGATGTAAATGGTCCCGTCCCTGCCTAAAAGTGGCGCTCCGCTAATTCCCGCTCCCCCCATACTTGCCGACAATGCCCATTTACAGGAGCCGTCGGGGTTCATTGCGTAGAGATTGCCCCCCTGGTTCGCGAAATAGACCGTGCCGTCATCGGCGATCGCTGCCGTAGCTGAGATAAACGCTCTGGTATCGCACGTGCTCCATTGCTGTGCTCCATTACTTTCCACAGAGTAAAATTGCCGGTCATTAGCTCCGAAGTAGGTGGTCCCATGCTCATCTATAACCGCCGTAGCGCTGCTTGCGATTCCTATGGCGTATGTCCAAGCGATTGTGGGTGATGCCGCTACACTATAGGCTACACGGCCCGAGCGCTGTGCATCTGACCTGAACTGGGCAAACTGTGGCGCGCATTTTGCGACGCCGCCAGTCCCCAGAACAAAAAACAGCCCCGCTGCGAGTGCAGACTTTGTTGGGTATGAGACGGTCCATGTCCGTATATGCATGCTGATCCCTATCCTCGAATCTTAACGCCTGCTATTAGCACTGCAATAATCGTGCCAAAAGTTCACAATTGAAGAGGCGCTAATTGGGCTGTAAGTGTATAGATGAGCTGAATATTACATTAATATAGCACGTAAATGGTAGAGCTGTGGCTGATTAATGCAGAGCTAGTGACAACAAGTGGTAAAATTGTGGACGGCAGGTTTGAAACACTGCGGTTGCCGGGTAACCTGCCTGGGCTGGTGATTGCAGCGGGCGAGCTTGCCGCTGTTTTTGAAATCTAAAGCAAAGGTTCATTACCTTGAGATCATCCTCCGAAGAGGCCACGGGGATCAACAGTCCTCAAGGAACTGAACCTGCGGTATTACCGCGAAAATCCTTAGGAGAGAAAGAGGGCTGAGAAGAGTGAGTCTTCCCAGCCGAGGCCTCCAAAAACGGTCACGGGTAGGGATCGCTTTGTCGGCCAGGTGCATTGTAGTTGGTGCAGGGTCATGTGTCAAGCCAACGCCGAGGCTGCCGTCAAGCTATCTGCCCAAGTGTGGGTGCGGACGCACTCAAAGATTTTCACTACAAGGAGGTGGTGTATATACCCGGAGATAGCTGATCGGCTCCTCCCACATTATGTGGGAAACGCGTGCTGTTGGAACAATTCCTCCAGCCGCGCAACGGTAGTCCCCGAGTCTGCAAGAGTGCTGCACATACTCAGGGGATCGAAGATAAACATAGCAGCACACATAAAAATCTCTGTTTACCTCAAAAGGAGGCTATGCGATGCGAAGGATTACACTTTTAGTCCTGGCACTGACCCTAGTGATCTCCGTGCCGTCGATGGCGGGGAGAATCACCAGCACTGCACTTACTCACTTCTTTGAAGTCTATCAGGTTGCTCCTGCGACCTCGGTTGTCGTTGGTACTGACCCTGCGAGTGTTCCTGTTGATGGCGCTTGCGTTCCTGCTGACAGAGCATTCCTTGGTTATCTAACCGAGAAGTGCCCGGATGCGGGCCCGGATGTCATCACTGCTGCTCCTGGCATCTTGGCGATTTGCCCTGGCGAAAATTGGGGCAACTACGTCGCTGCTTCGCAGGCTGGTGTTCCGTATTTCCTGAAGAACACGACGTTGGTTAAGCAGACTCCTGAAATCATTCAGTGTGCGGATGTTTTCCCGCAGCACAGAGTGACCCAGCAGGGTACACCCAACATCAGGCTGTGGTGGCCTCTTCTTTACGAAGTGCCTTCAACCACATTCACCCTGAACATCCTCTATGGAACCCAGACCGCATGGGACGATGATGGCGTTGGTGTTGGGAACCCGGCTGCATGGGTGCATGCCGAGCAGTGGGTATGGCATGTTGATGCCAACCTGAGCTCGCTGTCCCTGCTTCTGGACGTGTTCCATGAACTGCCATTCGGGAAGTACGAAGTTCCGCTGATCTCCGATGAGGCTCTCTACTTCGCTCTGAAGTGCAAGGTTGCCGAGGCTGCCGATCTCTATGAAGACAGATGCTTGCCTGAGGCTGCAGAAGTTCTTGCCGACTTCGAGCTTGAAGTTATGGATGCCTGCATTGGTTCAGCGCCCGGAACTCCTGCTCCTGGCGGACTTGGCACTGGTATTGCCAATACCGATGACAACCCGGCATGCTGCAAGCTGCTTGCGGACGTGGAGTACATCTTCCAGACCACAGGCATTGCTCAGCCGAGCAAGTAATATCACAAGGGACCCGGCTATCCGGGAGAATGGGAGCCGCCGAGGCGGCTCCCGGCAACCAATCCTATTACTAAATCAATAATCACCTGGACAAAGACATATCAGAGCTGACACCACGGGGCTCAGAGGGGAATACCGGTCAGTCTTGAAGGTCGCAAGCATGCAGGAGGACAGAATTGAAAACTAAACTTGGTCTTTTCCTATTAGGTGCCATTTTCTCGATAGGCGCGGCCTCGGCGGCTGTTGTGCAGCCGCCAAAGACCGTTCACTTTGAAGTTAAGGTCGAATCAGAGGCTTTTGGCAACGCCGGCACTAGAAAGATGTGGATCAAAGGTAATAAGATGCGATGGGAGTACAAAAGTGTGCGCCTGCCGGTAAAAGTTGTAAAGAACAACCAGGGCACGTTCCTGATACATCCGTGGAAGAAAATTGCAGCGAAATATCCTAAAGACTCACTCCGCAACAACCCATCAAGCTATCTGCCGGTTCCTCTGGGTAATTCAGCAGTCTTCCTTAAGCATGTTAAGGCGACAAAGCAGGGGAGCGAGTTAATTAACAAGCAGAAGTGCAATGTTTACAGCTACACTGACCCTATTACAAAAAATCGTTGTAAACTGTGGGTCGGAGTCAAGTCAGGTAAGCCGGTTCGCCTCCATACGAAAGGCCAACAACGAAAAGTCGACACGACCACCGTAACATTTACCAAGTTCGTTGAGGGTGAAAAAATATCTGACTCACTCTTCGAGTTGCCAAAAGGATACGCAATAAAGCCGATGCCGGAGCAGCGTGTTATGTCCAAATCAGATATTGCTAAGCTAAAGAAGAAAGCGTCGGGCTAACCCACACTATTATCTACAATATTCGATTGTAATGAATAACGCATGCGAGCATCATTCTAATAAGCATGCAGCCGGTACGCGTTAGGTGTGTTCAGGAAGAACACCGGGGGCAGCGTACCGGCTTTTGAATGCCTGATACATCCTCGTGTATATCCGAAGGGAGTTCTGTATGAGAAAATGGGTTATCGTCTTGATTGCCGGCGTTATTGCTACAGCCACTTCAGTGGCACGGCCTGCGGCTGGCGTGAAGCCGTCTTCTCTAGTTATTCTATATACATCTGGAGCCAGGGGGCAGATTCGGTCATGCAATTGCTCCAAGTTCCGGTTTGGGGGTTATGGACGTGAGCTGACGCTTCTCAAGTCGATCAGAGCCCAGTGCCGCGATACGGTTTTACTGGAGGGGGGCGACATTACCTCCGAAGGAGGATTCCAGGCTGAACTCAAAGCAAACGTAGCTGCAACTGCCCTAAAAAAGCTGGGCTACGCTGCTATGGTGCCCGGCGAAACCGACCTCGGCATTGGAGGGGCGAATTTTATAAATCACTTCGACTCAGTGCCCATTCTTTGCGCTAACGCTCCATCGATTAAGCGCTCTAAGCCATACACGATAGTGAAGACGGCAAATGGGCTGAGGGTCGGCATTATTGGCTTGTTGGACGACAATATCTCCCGCGAGCTTGCACGGGTTGGGGGTCATCTGGAAGTCAGTGACCCAGCCGCAGCCGCACGCTCGTGTGTATCCAAACTGAAAGGCAAGGCTGATATTATAGTAGTGATCTACCACGGCGATGACAAAAGCGCTTCTGAGTTGACGGGAATAAAAGGCGTTGATCTTATACTCTGCACGCATTCTGGGGGACGTGATATTGTTTTTCCTGAAAAGGGCGGAAATCTCGTGAAATCCACTGTAGAGAAGCGTGGCAACGTCATCCTGGTGAAATCTCGCACCAGCACCAACTGGAGCCTGGGACGTATCGACCTACAGCTTACATCGGCTCGCCGCATCAAGTCCGCACAGCACAGCGTCCGCTACCTGGACCGCAGCTATAGCGAAGACCCTGCTATGGTCAAAGTATACGACGCCTACAACGAGAAAGTGACACAGGGGGTATTGTCTGCGTCAAAGAAGTTCAAAGAGAAATCCGAGACTCTACTGATCAAACGTGGCCTGAATCCCGACGAGATCAGAAAACGCGTGCACCGCAGCCCCTTCGCCACAGCAGAGACTTGTAAAGCATGCCATGCGGATATATATGAGAACTGGTCTAAATCGCGTCACTCCCACGCCATGGCTTCTCTAGAGAAGATGGGCCAATCATTCGATCCCGAATGCACAAGCTGCCACGTTACCGGTGCTTCGGCAAGGAATGGATTCGTCAACAAAAAAGAGAATCCAGAGCTGGTGAATGTCCAGTGCGAGGCCTGCCACGGTCCTGGTCATGAGCACATCAAATCGCCTGCCGCCAACAAATTCGCGAAAGTAGATGAGCAGACCTGCCGCGCCTGTCACACCGATGAGCGTTCACCAGACTTCGATTTCGATAAATCATGGGGCTCAATTAAGCATTGATTGGTGGACGGTTGACAATCAACAGCTATGGTGTTGGTGTTGCGGGATTTGAGCGAAGCGGAAATCCCGCAACGAGCTGAGGAAACCTACCTATAGACCCGCAGCGTGTGCGCCCGGCGGTTTCGGGAAGAGGGCTTCCCGAATTATCGAAGAACGCATGACCATCAGGGTAGTTGTTGTGCCATCTTGACATGTGCTTATACGTTACGCTATTCGCGTGACCTGTGGTCACGGCTACGGCTGCGTGCAACCGAAGCAACTAAAAGCAACTAAAAGACGCATAAGCATCAATAGCCTTTCCACCCCGGGTACCTCAATGATAAACCAATGAGATACCACCATACGAGCATCGAAAGCAGACCCTGATCAGGTCATGTCGCGCGTTCTATGCACATCCTGTCGAGTCACAAAATTGATCCCGGCGAGTCGATCGTGCCAGGTCCGTCCCTGCCTATCTGTCAAACTTGCAAGATAACCCGCACCGATGGCGGCCAGGGAGATGTGCGCAAGAATGTACCAACCAAGTGTTCTGAATACGCCGGGCTTACATCCGCTCGGTCCCTGCATTGATACACCAGCGATTCGCATGCCTATTGTGCCACCACTAACGGAGACAGTCACAACCACATAAATGGCGAGCGCTATCATATCTTTAACTATAGGCAGCCCGAACGCAAAGCCCAAGAGCACGTCCAAGAACACAGATCCGGGGAAACCATAACTCACTGACAGCGGTGGCCACAACCGGTGGATATGAGAGTGCGACCACCAAGCCACAAGGAACAACATGAAACCGCGATCAATGGTAAAGCCCGCAACGCGGCGAGCCAAGAGTTCCAGTTTCGCTGCCTGTATCGGGCTCAACCTCAGCTTGCCGTACCAATACGTGATACAGTTCAACGATGTCCAGCCATAGCACTTATTTGCATCCAATGTAATCTCCTAGTCCTTTGGTGTTGCGGGATTTGAGCAAAGCGGAAATCCCGTAACGAGCATATGTATCTCCGAGGAAACCTACCTATAGACCCGCAACGTGTGCGCCCGGCGGTTTCGGGAAGAGGGCTTCCCGAAACAACTGGGCTTATTTATTCATCCCTTTTCGCGTTTTCGCCCTTTCGCGCTGTCGCGATTAAACGTGAGCTAACCCTACGCCCCGAACTTCTCCTGGACGTTCATCAACTGGGTGATGATGTTCATGACGGCTATTCCGCGGATTCTGCCGAGGCCGCCGGAGGTTACGCAGCGCTCGCCGAAGCAATCGCAGCGGTCGGTGCGCACGCCTTCGCCCCAGAATACGATCGGTACGGGGTCGCCGGAGTGGTCCTTGATCGCGCAGGGGGTGGAGTGGTCTGCTGTGAGCACCAGGAACGTGTTGGCGGGCAGATTGGCCATAAGATAGCCGATCATCTCGTCCAGCTTCTTCACCATATCGATCTTCACCTGAGGCGCGTCATCGTGACCGGCTACATCTGTGCCCTTGACATTGCACAGCACGAAGTCTACTTCGCTCAACCTCTCGACAATAGCCTTTGCCATTGCTATCAGGTTGGAGTCGGGGCCGCCGGTCGCTTCGGGGACCTCGGTGATTTCCATACCGATGTATCTCGCCACGCCATTGATCAAACCTGTCTCAGCTACGCATGCTGCTTTTAGACCGTGCTCATCTTCAAAACTCTCCATATTAGGGCCGATTCCGCCGCCTCGGGGGAGGATGATGTTCGCGGGGTTGAGTCCCTGCGCGATGCGCTCCTTGTTTACGGGGTGGTCCTTAAGGATTTCGTAGGACTTGCGCACAAACTCGTTCACAGCCGCTGCCGTGATGCTGCTGGGAACATCTGTCGGCTCTATCGGTTCGGCAGTCAGCACTTTCGCGCCTTCGTGATGCGGGTCAGTGTCGGTGATATCAGCGCCAAGGCCGGGTGCTCTCAGAATCAGAGCGCCTCTGTGAGCCACGGACTCCTTGAAGATCACTTCCACACCATTGCTGAGTTTCATTCCATTCACAGCCGCTGCCAACTGATCGGTACCGCTGTTGATGCGTCCCGCGCGCCTGTCGGTGATGAGCATATTGTCATCCACCGTGGAGAAGTTGCACCTAAACGCAACGTCGCCCTTCTTTACATCCATACCGATACCGGCGGCCTCAAAGGGGCCTCTGCCTGTATAATACGTGTAGGGGTCGTAGCCCAGAATGGCCAGGTGCGAGGTGTCGCTGCCTGCTCTTATGCCGGGGGCTATAGGGTCCATAAGACCGCACTCACCCTCCGCTGCCAGCTTGTTCAAGTTCGGCTTCTCAGCCGCCTCAAGTGGAGTCTTGTTTCCAAGTTCCTTTATCGGCCTGTCGCCGAGCCCGTCCGCGATCAGAAGCACGGCCTTTGCTTTATCCATTATTCCCAACCTCCATTAGAGTTGATATTGTCCGCTGCGTGTACAACAATTGTGTTACCCGATGAATCCCTAAGAACAAGCGCGCCGGAGCAGTTAACTCCATCAATTATGCCTATAACTTCCTGATCACCGGTCATTATACATGCTTGCTTGCCAACGCCCCACATATACTTCCGCCAAAGCCCCAGAGTCTCCTCGAATCCATTTTTCAGATAATCTCGATGGATCTCTAGCACAGAGGCTGCAATGCCGTCCGCTATGCTGTCGACATCATAAAACCTGCCGCTCTCAATAGCCAGTGATGTTGCAATTCCGGCCAGTTCCGAGGGAAACTTCGGTTGATTGACATTTAGTCCAATACCCGCTACCACACAACCTTCCTGCGATGGGACAGCCTCAACAAGAATCCCCACGATCTTGCGCGAGCCGATCATTACATCATTAGGCCATTTCAGCCCTGGTTCCAAGCCATGCTCGCGGGCGATATACTCGGCAACACCGAGTGACACCACAAACGCCATCTCACCCAAGCAGCTCACCGGTTTATCCGGGCGAAGCACCATACTCATCAAAACGTTGCGTCCGGGATGGTCCCACCACGTGTGCCCACGTCTTCCCCGGCCGCTGCTCTGGGCAAGTGCTGTGACCACAGTCCCCTCAGGCTCTCCACGCCGCGCCATTGCAATGGCTATGTCGTTGGTTGAGCTTACAGTTCCGAAGCGATGGATAATTGGAACAAACACTATATCACCCGATGATGTTAAGACTGATGTCCATTGCAGGCGCGGAATGCGTGAGCGCGCCCACGGAGATAATATCTACCCCGGTTTCGGCAATCGCCCGCACCGTCTCCAGATTCACCCCGCCGGACGCCTCCAGCAGCACCTTCCCATTCGCGATGCTCACCGCCTCACGCATTTGCTCAATGGGCATGTTGTCCAGCATTACGACATCCGGGCGAGCGTCAATAGCTTCTCGGAGTTGATCAAGGTTAATCACCTCGATCTCGACTGTGAGCGTATGCGGAGCACCCTGCCGTGCTGCATTCACTGCAGGAGCTATACCCCCAGCCGCTGCAATATGATTGTCCTTGATCAAAATACCATCTGACAACCCAAATCGATGGTTCCGGCCGCCGCCAACTATCACCGCATATTTCTCCAGCCTGCGCAGCCCCGGAGTAGTCTTGCGAGTATCTACAATACGTGCCTTGGTATGCGATACCGCATCCACATATTTTGCCGTGAGCGTAGCCACCCCCGACATCCTCTGCAGAAAATTAAGGCACACCCTCTCACCCGTGAGCACACCTCTCGCGTTACCGGATACTCTGCCGATAAGATCTCCCGACTTCACCCGAGTGCCATCGGGAACAGCCTGCATATACTGCACCGGGCAGTGTAGTAAAGAGAACGCCGCCCAAGCCACATCTTGCCCCGCAATTACGCCTTCCTGCTTCGCTGTAAGAGTAGCCGTAGCCTGTGCGTCCTGTGGGATGGTGAGCAGGGTGGTGACATCTCCGCTGCCGATATCTTCCGCCAGAGCGGTCTTTACCACTTGCTCGATGTAGATAGGGTCGAGTCCTGTCATATCGCTATCATCCCCTCAATGGCTGCGCGTGCTTTTTCGATAACGTCCTGCGGCAGGGTGATCTCGTATTTCATATCTTCCAGGCTCCACAAGACCTTTTCCAGCGTAATCTTCTTCATATTCGGGCAGATGTTGAGCGGGCCGGGGTTGTAGAACACCTTGTCCGGGTTGTCTTTCTTAAGCCGATGCAATATGCCGCGCTCAGTGCACATTATAAACTCTTTTGCAGGGCTCGCTGCAACGTAACGTATCATTCCCGACGTGCTCTCAATCGCATCCGCCAGCGCAAGAACATCCGCTGCGCACTCGGGGTGAGCAACAACCAGCGCCTCCGGGTGTTCACGCTTGGTGCGGATCACATCCTGCGCCAGTATCCTGTGATGAGTAGGGCAGAACCCTGACCACGTGATGACCTTCTTGCTAGTCTTGGATGCCACGTATGCCCCCAGCGACTTATCCGGCACGAACAGCACCGCGTCCGCATCCATCGCCTCCACCACGCGAACCGCATTTGCTGATGTGCAGCAGATAGTGCTCTCGGCTTTCACCTCCGCACTGGTGTTTACATACGCCACCACAGGTAGTCCGGGGTGCTGCTCCTTAAACTCCCTAAGCTGCTCGGCGTTGATCATGTCCGCCATAGGGCACCCGGCGTGCAAATCTGGAATAAGTACGGTTTTCTCCGGCGACAGAATCTTCGCTGTCTCCGCCATAAAGTGGACTCCGCAGAACAGGATCACTTCAGCGTCCGTCTCCGCCGCCTTGCGCGAGAGCTCAAGCGAATCCCCTGCAAAGTCCGCAATATCCTGCACCTCGCCAAGCTGATAATTATGGGCCAAAATCACAGCCCCCCGCTCAGCCTTCAGCGCCATTATTCTGTCAACTATACTGCTGTTGTCACTCATTAAATCTACCTTTTGGTTATGCGTTAATGCATTGCGCGTTATGCGTCGTGCGTTGGCATACGCACAATCTACTCCCTCGCCCCTGGCGGGAGAGGGTGGGGTGAGGGGGCAACGTAACTACGAAGAGACAAAACTCTT
>JAJFTD010000124.1 GCA_021373255.1 bacterium | reverse complement strand
TATCATCCGCGAGCGTGGTATCGAGTTTGTCGATGGCAGCGCGCCGGGGTTTGCCGCAGTGGTCGGCGCTGCTCCTAATAAAGAAATAGCCGTCAAGATCGCCCGTGAGCTTCAGGAGAAGAACCTTTACATCTTCATGGCGGGTCACACCAACGGCGTGACGTTCTCCGAGCAGTTGGTTGAAGCCGGTGTACAGATCGGGTGGGACACCCGACTGGTGCCGTTCGGCAAGGATATCAGCGCCGCTATTTATGCTCTGGGCTTCGCGAACCGTGCGGCTTTGAGCTTCGGCGGCGTCCAGGCTGGCGACTATGCGCGCAATCTGAAATACAACAAGGACCGCATCTTCGCCTTTGTTATGGCGCTGGGCGATGTGGACGAAGAGAAATACGCGGCTGCGGCGGGTGCTATCAACTACGGCTTCCCGACCATCGCAGATACCGACATTCCTCAGATCCTGCCAACCGGCATTTGTACTTATGAGCACGTTGTCTCCAACATTCCACATGAGCACATCGTAGAGAAGTGCCTTGAGGTTCGTGGATGCAAGATCAAGATAGCCAAAGTGCCCGTGCCTGTAGCTTATGGTCCCGCGTTCGAGGGCGAGAGAATCCGCAAGGAGCAGACCTATGTCGAGTTTGGTGGAAACCGCACCTCGGCATTTGAATATGTTACTACCCTCCAGTTGGACGAAGTCGAGGACGGCAAGATCGAAGTGATCGGGCCTGATGTCGATGACGTTGAGCCGGGCTCCGCTCTTCCGCTGGCGATATGGGTGGAAGTCGCGGGTAGGAAGATGCAGCCGGACTTTGAGTCTATCCTTGAGCGCCAGATTCACCACATGATCAACGGTGCCGAGGGTGTGTGGCACATGGGCCAGCGTGACATCGTCTGGACCAGGATCAGCAAGGCCGCCAAGGAGAAGGGCTTCACAGTCCGTCACTACGGCGAGATCCTGCACGCCAAACTTCTTAACGATTATCCCGCTATTGTGGACAAGATTCAGGTGAAGTTGATCACGGACAAGGACGAAGTCGAGAAGCGGCTTGAGATTGCCAGGGCTGTCTACCGTGAGCGCAACCTGCGTGTTGAGTCGATGACTGACGAGACAGTGGACACGTTCTACTCCTGCCTGCTGTGCCAGAGTTTCGCTCCGAACCACGTCTGCGTGATCACGCCGGAGCGACTCGGCCTGTGCGGCGCTTACAACTGGCTTGATGGCAAGGCCGCTTATGAGATCGACCCCACCGGCCCGAACCAGCCGCTGGTCAAAGGCGAGTGCATCGACCCCGTGCGTGGGCAGTGGAAAGATATCAACGAATACGTCTTCCAGAACTCCAAGCAGACCATCAATCACTTCAACGCGTATTCGCTGGTCGATAGCCCGATGACTAGCTGCGGATGCTTTGAGGCGATTGTCGCCCTGCTGCCGGAGTGCAACGGTGTCGCTATCGTCAATCGTGAATATGGCGGGGATACCCCGATGGGCATGAAGCTTTCTACCCTCGCGGGTATCACTGGCGGCGGCCAGCAGACCCCTGGGTTTATCGGGGTAGGTAAGGCCTACCTTTCCAGCCGCAAGTTCATCTCGGCTGAGGGTGGCCATAAGCGAATAGTATGGATGCCCAAGGAGCTCAAGGAGACACTCAAGCATGAGTTGGAACAGATAGCCGAGCGGTTGGGTATTCCTGACTTTGTTGACAAGATTGCTGACGAGACTTCCGGCACTGACGCGACGGCTGTTCGGGAGTATATGGAA
>JAJFTD010000097.1 GCA_021373255.1 bacterium | reverse complement strand
AAGATCCCCGTGCCTTTGGAGTTTTGGAACTGCGACACGACTAAGTATACGGACTTCGAGGGTAGCATTCATCGGAACAAGTGATTGTTGAGTAGGAGAATAACACTATGCTGAAGCTCTACCAAGCCGAGTGGTGCCCATACTGCGCGCGGGTCAGGTCCAGGATGACCGACCTCGGGATAACTTACATCAATGTCAACGTCCCCAGGATGAAGTCTGAGCGCAAGGAGTTGATGGAGGTGTCAGGACAAACCGGCATCCCCACCCTGGTCACAGAAGATGGTAAGGTGATAGCGGACGATGATGATGCTATTATCGCCTACCTCCAGGAGCATTACGGAAAGTAGACCACTTTTTCCATTAATTGAACAAATGGAGTTCACTTACTGCTGAGTTTGGTATTATAATTTTAAGTGGTTGTGGCAATAAGCCAGCTAATTTTCACCTCAGAGGAAACCAACGCATGAAAAGATATGGAGTTTTGCTTACAGCCTTTACGCTACTTATACTGCTTTCAGTAGCAGCAGAGCCGTCAGATATACCCACTACAGCCTTTCTTGTTGCAGCACTTAAGTATCAGGAGCAAGAAAGCGGACTGTCTTTGGAAGTGAATTACAGAGTTGATGCTGTTGGAGAGCCGAAGGTGGGCAGTGGGCGGTCCGAAATACGATATGTGCGGACGCCTCAGTCTCTGTTCCTTGAAGAATCACAATTCACTTTTACAGCATCAGGTGAGTGGAAGCTAGCTAACACTGCTAAATACAGTTATGACCGACGGACCAGGAAATACAGGACAATTTCAACGCACGCTAGGGAGCACGCCAAGACTTACGCTCAAATCGAGACAACCTCTATGACTCGCTTCGCACAGAACACAGTATTGGACCCGGCCCGTTTCTCTTTGGTGATGACGCCGTTATATGATCGGGTTTCCAGTGGAGAGGTGAGACCGAAACAGGAGATGATAGATGGGCATGCGTGCTGGCGCATCGATATAGCACCTAGCGATGTTGGTTGTGTTATGGTAGGTTGGTCAGTATGGCTGGATCCTGAGATCGGCTACTGCCCTCGTCGGATCGCTCAGACAAACAAACAAGACGCTAAAACGACAACCAAAATTACGACATTTGGTGATTATAAATTACTGGCTGGTGACGTTTGGTTTCCGATGGAAATGATAGCCGATTATGGGGATGGCAGTGGTCTGCAGATTACGGTGCAAAATGCAACGGCGGGACGAGACATTCCACAAAGCGACCTCCGAGTCGATTTTCCTTCAGGTACTTGTGTCACAGACAAAATGCTGGATTCAACCTATACAATACCTTAATTAGCAATCCAGATCAACGTGGAACTAGAAACTATAATCGGCTTCTGGCTCACTCCATTCAAAACCTGATCACAGGCTCCGATACTGCAGGACATTAACTATTATGTGCAACATTACCCCTATAGAATATTTACTTAAGGCTGAGTTTAGGGCTATAATTTTAAGTGGTCATGGCAAGCTGCCAACACAATTCTGCCTCAGAGGTTATTCAATAAATGTCTGTTATACAGCTCGATGGTGCCTGGGAACTCAGGCAGGTTGGATCAGATGAGTTTATCAAGGCACAAGTGCCGGGGTGTGTTCACCTCGACTTGATGCGCGCACACAAGATCGAAGACCCATTCAACGGCGACAATGAGCTTAAAGTTAGTTGGGTCCATGAGACTGACTGGGAGTATTCGCGCTCATTTCAAGCTGACGCAGAACTGCTCGCTGAGGATTGTGTGTACCTCGAGTGTGATGGACTCGACACCATCGCTTGCATAACGCTCAACGGCGAAGTGCTTGCTGAGACAGCCAACATGTACGTCCAGCACAGGTTCGACGTAAAAGAAAAACTGCATGAGGGTGAGAACCACATCAGTATCAGGTTTTCTTCTCCGGTAAACTATGTCAAGCCGATGCTCAAGAAAGACCCGCTGCTCAGCCCCGGCGAGTCCATTCCCGGAGCAAGCTACACCCGCAAGTCACCATCACAGTGGGGGTGGGACTGGGGCCCCAGGATTCCAACCAGTGGAATATGGAAGTCAATCAGGCTTGCAGGTTATTCAGTGGCTCGAATCGATGACGTCAGAATCCGCCAGAAACACCGCAAGAGCGGGCAGGTCACGCTGGATGTTGAAATTACCATCGAGCGGTTCCGCAAGACATCCTGCTCTGTGGGTATAAAAATTACTCATCCCAACGGCACCGTAGAAGAGGCAACTGTCAAGCCGACCGGTTCCCGCGCGAAGTGGACAGTTATAGTGGAAAAGCCGCAACTTTGGTGGCCTAATGGATACGGCGACCAGCCGCTATATGCGCTCGATGTATCGTTGACTTGTGATGACAAGCATTTGAATGTGTTTACTCGCAGAATCGGCTTGCACACGGTGGCTTTAGAACAAAAGAAAGATAAGCACGGCCGTGGGTTCGTGTTCAGTATAAATGGAGTCAAAATATTCGCCAAGGGTGCGGACTGGATCCCCTTGGATCAGTTCCCCACGCGCACCACGGTAGACCACTACAGGCACCTGGTCCAAAGCGCGGCCCGCGCCCACATGAACATGCTGCGTGTATGGGGCGGAGGATTCTACGAAGACGAGATTTTCTATGATCTTTGCGATGAGTATGGGATTCTGGTTTGGCAGGACTTTATGTTCGCTTGTGCCTTTTATCCCGCCGACCCAGCATATCTCGATAATGTGCGACAGGAGGCGGAGTATAACATAAAGCGTCTTCGCAACCGCGCATGCATCGCCCTGTGGTGCGGTAACAATGAGATGGAATGGCTTGGGTCTGGAGAGTGGGACAGCAAGCGCAACGCCTTGCGTAAAGAGCAGTATAGGAAGATATTCTATGATTTGCTGCCGTCGATGGTCAGCCAACTCGACCCCGAAAATACCTATTGGCCCAGCTCACCATGTTCTGTAAAGCCATTTGAAGACCCTAACGGTCAGGAATCGGGCGACGGGCATTACTGGGATGTATGGCACGGACGGCTTCCTTTTACGGCTTACAGGCAGCAGTTCCACAGGTTCATGAGCGAGTTCGGTTTTCAGTCTTTACCTGCAATTGAGACGTGTAAAGCCTTCGCGGATTCTGATGATCTCAATATATTCAGCCACGTAATGGAGTGCCATCAGAAAAACAAAGCGGGCAATGGGCTGATCTTACACTATTTGTCTCAGAACTTCCGCCTGCCCAAAAACTTCGAGATGATGTGTTATGTGAGCCAGCTCTTGCAGGCTGAGGCTATGCGTTATGGAATAGAGCACTGGCGACGCAACCGGCCCAGGTGCATGGGCACTCTTTACTGGCAGTTCAACGATTGCTGGCCCACCAGTAGTTGGTCGAGCATTGATTATTATGGCCGCTGGAAGGCGCTGCATTATTTTGCAAAACGATTCTATGCGCCGGTGATGCTATCAGTGTGCGAAGAAGGCACGTCTGCCGAGCTTCATGTTACAAACGATCTCACAAAACCTGTTAAGGTGGAGATACGGTGGTTCTTGGAGAAACTCGATGGGATGGTGCTCCGCAAGAGCAAGATAAAGACTCGCATTGATGGTGAGCAGAGCAAGTGCCTGGCTGCACTGGACTTCTCGGAAGAGTTGGCTGGTGACGCCATCCGTGAGGTTGTGCTTGTCCACGAACTCCTGGTCAATGGTAAGTCGATGAGTCTGGGAATAACGCCTTTCGCTCCCAGTAAACACCTCGAACTACATCCCGCCAAGATCACTGTGCGGCCGGTTGTAGAAAATGACAGAATTAATCTTGAGGTGAGTTCTGATAAGGCAGTGAGGTTCGTATGCCTAACTGTGCCAAAGAAGGATGTGGTGTTCTCGGATAATTATTTCGACATCCCGGCAGGCAGAACGGTAACTGTGCAAGTAGACTCCGATATCGACCCAGCATCTCTGTCCAAGATCAAGGCTTATTCACTAAGGGATTCTTACTAATCCGTATTATTCACCTTAGCCGAATACCGCAAGCAGTAGTGCGGTATTCAATCTCATCACGAATAATACGAGCCAATCAACAGACGCCGGGGGAGCAGTCCTCCGGCGCCTGGTAATCATCTTCGCGTAGAGCCATTAGCCCGCGTCATACTGGTCCCATGCCCCTCCGGCCAGTCAGCGACATAATCAGAGAAACCACTAGCAGAATGATAAATAGCACAAACAGCCATTTGAACACCATGGCTGCAACTCCTGCCAGGGTACCGAAGCCGAGGATGGCAGCAACCAACGCTACTATGGCGAAGAATATTAACCAACCAATCATCGTATTCGCCTCCCTATGGGTTGATTTAACACCTCTCCTAGAATCCATTATAATTCTACCCATCTCACTCATATGACTGTCGCGTTGCTTATTCATTGAAAGTCTTTTTGCTCACGAGGAAGTATGGGTATCAATGACGAACAATGGAGGGTATGGTAACTTGTATTTTGAGGAATTAAGGGAGGCCTTTGATATGAAGCGGCTGTTCACATTTGCTTTGGTTGTTGTAATGATTGCCGGTGCGCTGTCATGCGTGTTCGGAGACCCTGTGCTGCTGGAGTACAAATTCACTAAGGGTGAGTTGGATAAGTACAGGTTCGCTATGAATATGAACATGCAACCGGCCGAGGGTATGGGAATATCAGCAATGAACATGAGCACGAGTATGGTTATGAAGCAGAAGACCATAGATGTGCTGCCTGATGGTTCGGGCGTCATTCAGTTGACCATTAGTGACATTAAGCTCTCCGGCCCTATTGCACAGGGCAATAGTATACCATCGCAAACAGTCAAAATGACTGTCAGCAAGAATGGCAAGCTAATAAGCATAGACAGCTCGGGCGTTAACACGGGGATGCCGATGGATATGTCCAGCCTAATGAATCAAACCGGTCAGCAGGCTGAATTGCCCTCCAGCCCTATCAACATCGGCGACACATGGAAGTCCACCATACCAATGCCTTTCGGAGGCGGGAGCTTAACTGTGCTCTCCACGCTGATCGCAAATGGTGAGAAGGTATGGTCTCAAGATGCCGCCAGGATCAGGCAGGAGTTCGCGGGAAGTATGAATCTTGGCCAGATGTTGAAGGGAATGACAGGTGCCCTACCCGGAGTCCAGGCGGAAACGCTCTCTGGTATGGCTGGAAGTGTGGACTTGACCGGCTCCTCAGAACTCACATTCGCCACATCGATGGGCAAGATGCTCAAAGCTAACAACAAAACAAATGCAGTAATTAAGATAGCTCTCCCTGCATCGGCTGTTCAAAACGGGGCACCGTCCAGCATTGATATGACGATGAATATGACTATGACCGTTACCAGATTCAAGTAGGACGGTCACTGGTGAGAATGTTTAGCGGATCACAGATACGGGGCTATCAGGTAATGATCACAGTTCCAAGACCATCAGGGATGAAAGTCAAGCTATGATTACAGTCAAGATAGAGTATATGCCAGTAGGCGACACAGACTGGAAGATCATTGATATATCACCAGAAATCTACTTTATTGAGGATGAGAAGCCTTTCAATGTGGAAAGCATTCCTCAGTACGATCATGCTATCGACTACTTATGTGATTCTAGCAAGCTCAATATACGCATTACACGG
Source organism: bacterium (assembly GCA_021373255.1). Lineage (GTDB taxonomy): Bacteria > Armatimonadota > UBA5829 > UBA5829 > UBA5829 > UBA5829. The sequence goes on along the minus strand of JAJFTD010000097.1, from coordinate 2,390 downwards.
ATCAGAATCCAAGACGACATAGGGAACTCGATTGAGATAACTGAAACTTTTTGGGACAAACAGCGAAACAGAGTTATAGAAAGGGTTGATTCAGGTTGTTCTCCATACCAGGAAATCATCCTAGATTTACGCGTCCCTGATCACCATGAAATAATGCGATTGGTTCGTGAAGATGGTTACCTCACTCCTGTGTATCACGGGATCATTGTTGACAATCCCGATGGCTCGAACACCGAACGGAAGATCGAGTTATAGCTAGTGTTGATTCCTATAGATGGGGTCCCGGATCGCAGCAGATCCGGGACCATCAGGTCAATGTTGGTAGGGTTATCTCAGCGGCGAGTTTGATGACCCTACTTCCACTATTGTGTAATCACTCCCTATTCTCTGGAGCGTGTAGCTCACGTATACGGTCTGCAGGTCCCCACGAGAATCGCGGAAGACATGCTTTCCGAACGCTGTGTAGTCACCGTTGGTGCGCTGCCTGATGCTTTCCCAGGTGAAGCTCACTGTTCTAACCTCATCGAGCGCATCGGAAGTCATGTCGGCATAGTCGTTGGCATCGACTGAATAGTCATACCTGCCATCCAGCATTACTGCGATTTCATCATTACTGTCCACATGCCTGTCGATCAGGTCATATCTGCCGTCTATCCACGCATCCCGAATATCTGACAGCGCCTGGTCCAAATCGCTGTTGTCTCTGGAGAGATAATATCCTTCTCCCAACACAATGCGAGTGTTTCGATAGCCAATGATAATGTAAGGCCTGGTGTGAACCCGCGTGACCTGCATATACGGGAAGTATCCGTAATAAAAGTAAACCGATCTTCGGCTCGCACTGGGGTTGCGGTTGTCGAACACCCAGTGCCCATAATGATACGGCGTTGGGTGCGATGGATAATAGTGAGTGCTTTCATGATAGCTCGGAGGTTGATAGCTCCTGGGCTTGTTATTGTTACGATCGGGTATATTGACGCGCGGCTTGTACTGGTTTCGATCATCGCGCTTGTTCTGCCAATTGCTGGGGTGCGTGTTATTCGTGTTCGGCTTTTGACCCGGACGATAGACATTTCCAGCGGGAGATGGAGTTGTTTTGTGGTCACCGCCGCTGGGCTTTGAGACAGAATTATCTCGATTCCAGTGACTCTGGTTGTAACGCCCGGAGTCAGCGGGCTGGTTGGCACGATTGTTGTAAGATGAATTGGATCGTTGGCCTTTTCCATCTCTGGCGCTGTTATTCTGCCTCGTGGAATCACGTCCACTGCCATTGTTTCTATCAGCGGCACAAACGCCTGCAGCTAGTAATCCACAAAGCACAATGATAAAGATTGCCTGAATAAGGCGAGTTAGGTGAATGAAACTACGTGTAGACATTTCTATTACCTCCAACACATTAGTTAGACGCAATAGAAGAGCCTCGATTTCACCCCTGGAAATATAAGAGGCTTTACATTATTCTGTTTCTGATTTGATTCCTATACGCGCACGGGCTCAAGCTCGTGTGCGCCTTAAACAACCGGCTGAAGTGGAAGACATCCTGAAAACCGGCCTGCTTTGCTACTTCGTAGATTGCCATATCAGATGTCGCGAGCAGAACCTGTGATCTTCTGAGCTTCAGGTTTTGAATATATTTGCCGGGTGCGACTCCGACTATTTTTGTAAACACAAAGTCAAACCGGGACCTGGACAGATTGCACATCGCTGCCAGGTCTTTGATATCTACGCACTCTGAAAAACTCTTGTTGATATAGTTAAGCGCCGGATACAGGCGCTTTGCCCCCGATATTATGTCCAGGCAATCACGGCGTTCCTCGGAAATGTTTACCACCAACGCCAGTAGCTCGAAAACAAGAGAAGCTTTCTTTATGGAGTTATATATAGAAGCATTATTATCTGTGTCTAGAGAAGCTAACTGCTCATTGATTCCACCAATGCGTTCGGCTGTGTGGTGATCTAGTCGATACGGCGGAGAGAAAAGAGAAAACACATCCAGCCCACCCAGCATTTGGTATTGAATATGCGACCATCGGCTGACACCCTCCATGTCATTGGTCGGGAAAAGCCTGTGAAAGACTCCTGATGGAATACACACGCCTTCGTTTGGCTGGCACAGAAGAATTCGGTTGTCTGATAGTAAAATCGTTCCGGCATACGACGTAGATGCCGTAAGCAAGCTGGGCAGCGTACGCCAGCCGGTGTCATGGCCAGGTCTGACTTCACAGATTCCACAATCGTGTATAGTAAAAGTAAGCGACTCGACTATCAGGTCGAGCAGGCCTGAAGTGATATCCGACATAGGCAACTCCAATATAGTGAGATAATTATATAGCCACTAGCCATAACAAGCAATGAATAACGACATAACCTCAATGATTATTGCCATTGCT
>JAJFTD010000086.1 GCA_021373255.1 bacterium | reverse complement strand
TGCATAGCACCACCACACCAAATCGTTCAAGCGATTTGTGTATATACTCCGCGCGCCCGGCTGTCTCTGTCTGATGCTTTACTTCTTTCAACGCGGCATCGGCAAGCTGGCGACTGTTAGTCAACAGCACGCAGCGCGAGTCCTCGGCATGTTCAGCTTGCGAGAGTATATCAGCCGCGACATAAGCCGGATTTGCGGAATCGTCTGCAATGATAAGTATCTCACTCGGCCCCGCGAGTTGGTCGATTCCTACTATTCCGAATAACTGCCTCTTGGCTTCAGTGAAAAACACATTTCCCGGCCCCACGATCTTGTCCACGCGGGGTATCGATTGAGTCCCATAAGCCATCGCTGCCGCAGCCTGAGCTCCACCAGCGGCAAATACACAGTCCACCCCGCACTCCCGTGCCGCCACCAGCATAGCGGGGTTAATCTTGCCGCCCTTCTGCGCCGGTGAACACATCACGACCTGCCGCACCCCCGCCACCTTTGCAGGAACAGCGGTCATAAGCACGGTGCTGGGGAGTGGAGCAAGCCCCGCGGGAGCGTATATGCCGACTCTGTCCAGCGGCCTAACAATCTGGCCGTAGCTGAAGTCATCGTGCATATCAATCCAGCTTTTCTGGACCTGCTTCTTATGGAACTCTTCTATGTTAGCCTTAGCCGCCCGAATAGCCTCAAGCAACTTAGGACTTACAGACGCGTACGCCTCCGCAAAGTCCTCCTCAGACGCCTGCAGCTTTTCAAGCTCAGGAGCATCAAACTTCCTGCCAAGTTCCAGCAGCACGGCATCGCCCCTGCTCCTGACATCGGCAATAATTCCCGCCACCCTCTGCGCAAGCTCAGTATCCGGCCCGGTAACCGCCGGCGTAAGCGCAGCCTTTATCTCACCAATAGGGTCGCGCTCTGTTTCATAAATCTTCATATACATTTCTCCTCAGCCTTAGCAGGATTATATCAAACGAGGTGGCATTGGACAAGCCTACGAAGCGTGGGAGCACTTTAATCGCGAAAGCGCGAAGGGGCGAAAACGCGAAATAGGGTTAGAAAGTCACAAGGTCATAAAGTTAAAAGGTTAGAAAACCGAAGTAACTACGCCGATGGCCGATGGACCAGGATCTGTGATCCGCTAAATAGCCTAAGTTGTTTCGGGAAGCCCTCTTCCCGAAACCGCCGGGCACACTAACATAATAGGTATTAATATGCGGGAACTTACGGTGGAGTTATACGAGAGATAACATGCTAGCGTCGTTCCCGCAGCTTGCATATGTTACATCAACGGAATGCTAAGTGGCGCAGAATCATGTGGCATTCTTTAACAACTCGGCCTTTAGTTGTATCGCTGGTTCATATGCCTTTCGATCAATAACAACATCAAGCAATTCGAATGCTTTTTGTAAATTCCCTCTATCTGCAAGCATCTCTGCGTATGCTGTAGCAACCAATGGGTTACAATGATTACAAGTATGTGCGGCCTGCATAGCTCTAAATGCTTCTTCATCTCTGCCCAAAGCAGCATGGGCTTTAGCAATATAAAAACCAGTCTTGCAAGTTGCGTGTAAAGCAAACGACCTCTGAAGATTGGATAGTGCCGACTGGTAATCTCCTGATTCGAATGCTTTTATGCCTTTGTCATAGTCAATGACACTCAGATCATACCATGCTCGCGGGTCCGCTATCCTGTGTAAATCATCAAAAATACTGAAGTCTCCATTTAAAATATCCCGTGCGTGTTTCTTCACGAATTGGGCTTGAGCCGTAATATTTTGCACTATCCTTTCTTCTGTGGGTTTTATCATGGGAATACGCCAGGTCGGTTCTCGCAGCACAGCTAAAAACCAGATGTTGTAACAATTTCCTATCGACCATCTATCGAAGACGCCATCAACTAATCTGCCCAGGTGCACATCAATGTCTTGATCCCGAATATCAAAGCAGATGGACACTGCAGTCGTCTTATTTTGAAAGAGTACTTCTCGAATTAAAGAACTGCTTTTCCTGCTCTCACAACGAAAACCATATTCCTCAAATAGAAAGTGAAACTGGTTTTGACATAACTCATAGAATGCCTTTTTATCCATGGTTAAGTGCCCTTTATGATCAGATAGACATCAATTCCTGAGCATACCAACAATATCAGTAAAAGAACGTATAAGTCTGCACGCCCATTATCCCTCGCACAAAGCTCCACATTCCACCTACGGCGAACTCGCCGAGCACCAGCCCCACAAAGAACGGAATGGTTGCACGGTAGCCCTTTAGGCCTGCGTAGCGCAGCACGAGCACTTTCACCAGCCAGCTTATGAAAATCGGGCACCAGATATAATCCAGTCCGAATGACATCCCCAGTGCGAAACCGGCGGGGTGGAAGGGGAACCCGTAGATCAACACATTGAATCTGGTCAGCACCAGCGCGATCACTGCGCCGATTCCCACACCCGCTATTGCGGCTGTGTTGGAATGAACAGGGTTGGCGAGCCAGGAGCTGAGGATGTCGAACGCTTCCCGGGAGAATGATGAACCGGGCGCGCCTGGGTGAACCGAAGCCACCTGAGTCCTGCCAAAGCTCAAATGCAGCATTGCCCAGAATGCCGATATTACCCCGACTACAGCCGCCAGCGCCAGCGCGAATACCATCGTCCGCAGCTTTAATCCGCTCTCATTCGCCGCCTTTAGGCTTTCAGCCTGCTGAGGCATCAGAATACCCCTGTGCATCCGGTTCTGGAAGTGAAGCAGCGAGAATACAGTGAGGTTTTGTGGCCCGAGAAGTGCTGTTCCTAACCCCAATATCATTATGTTGGACGTTCCGACATATCCAAACTCGTGCGCCGGTGGGCCTAGCTCGGCTCGGAGTCGAGTCAAGGCTCCGCAGAACGCCATATACAAGACAACATAAATAGCCGCTACCCACCAAGACATCCCCGCCATCGCCAGGAACTTGATCATCACAAGCAGTCCTACGACTAGGGTTGCCAGTGTCCACCGATAACTTATTCCGCCGTCCTCTGCCGATTCTCGACCGTTCAGCGCGGCGCGAAATATCTCCTTGAGATACCCCCTGCTAAGCCACAGAGCACCCACAAACAGCACGAGCAGCGCGCCGTAGGACTGCTCCCTGAGGTATGGGAACCATGCGTCGGTGCTCTGGTAGCCAAGCGATGCCACCACAACCTGCTCGGCCTTTCGGAACAGGAAGAAGAACCAACTTGAGAACGCCATATTGGTGGGCATAAAATAGCTCAACCCGATAGCGAACGGATAGAACGAGATGTTCGTGCCACTAAGCACGTTCCAGGGAGGTTGAGTGAACATCGGCGCCAGGCTTGTCTGCTTGAGGTTCGGCAATGCCGGGAGAGACGGGAAGAACTGAACAAATCCCTGCCAGAGATCAATTGACGCAGCAATTCCAAAGCCGATCCAGAAAAGTTTATTGCGGAAAAGCTCGTTTTGCCCACCACCTTCAGTCATAAGGAGTGGAATCCGCACTATTGGGTAAGCCAGGCGCTCATGCTCATCCCAATGCTTGTGCAGGAGTATGTTGATGGAAAGCATGCAGGCGACGGTAGAGAGTAAAAATACGCTCCATGCGCCTATTGGCAGCAGCCACGGCTTGATGTGCTGCCACTGGTAAAGCGTTGAGTGCCCCTGCTCGAATGAGGTAATTGTCTCTCTTGGAGCGCTGATAGTGAGCCAACTCGGCAGGTTCGGCGCTATCAGCTCGTTGTAGTGGTTTGAGGGTGACGCAAAGTAGGGCACGTGAGAGATGCTGGGGACCAGCATCTGCATCGTATCATGACCAACCAGACTTGAGCCCGTCGCCAACATTCCATAAAGCACCATCAGCTCACGCCTGCAAAGCCCGGCTCCCGGCCATATCCGCCTCACAAGCGCGTTTACCAGGAGCAGGACCATCAG
>JAJFTD010000134.1 GCA_021373255.1 bacterium | reverse complement strand
AGCCCGGCCTCATTTACGATGACGTCTTCTATAGACACCTCCGGCCGAACCTGCCTGGACCTGAGATGGTCACGTGCCGTGTTGGACGCTATTCTATACAGCCACGTTGTAAATTTTGAGTCTCCCTTGAACCCAGCGGCTGATCGCCAGACTTTCACGAACACTTCCGCCAGCGCATCTTCAGCGTCCTCGTGCTTACTCAGCATCCGTAAAAGCAGGTTATACACGGGGCGCTCGTGCCGGCGGAAAAGCACGCGCAAGGCTTCCTGATCCTGGCGCTTGCACGCATCCAGAAGCTCTTCGTTGCTCTGACCAAAATCATACTCAACGGCACTGTTCAATAACAACCACCGCATGTCCTTTCAATAATTATAGACGGCCGATACGCCCACAGGTTTCACCCCCGGCGCGAAGGTGTACTCAACTCCTGCAAATAATGGTAGTATATATCATATGAGTGATGGTAGTCCCTTCCGGGCTCTCTGCTCTCGACTCTCCGCTCTCAGCTATTCTGAAGGAGTTTCTCTGAATCATTGGATACTGGTGCTATAACTGCTGCCGCTGGAGGTGTCGTTGCTGCCGGGTTATTCGGCTATATGACCCTCATCGAGCAGTTCAATATAAAAACCCGGGAGCTAGAGTTCACATTCTCAAATCTTCCGCCCGCTTTCGACGGCTATACTATTCTGCACCTGAGCGATCTTCACTTCACCAAGCTCGGCCTGCTGGAGAGGCGCGTGATGGAGATAGTAAGCGCGCGCGAGGTAGATGCCTGCATAGTCACCGGCGATGTAACAAAGGAGCCAAGAGCATCGGACATCTTTCGCCGCGTGTGTTCGGTTGTGCCGCATCACGATCTCATCTACACCGTTCTCGGTAATTCAGAGCATAAGCCCTGGCTGGATAGCAACATGCTGCAGTCCGCGCTCACATTCGATGGCGTGAAGATGCTTATTAACGCCTCCACAAAGATCATTCGCGGGGACCAGAGCATCACGCTGGTCGGTGTAGATGACGCCTATTCCGGGTTTGCCGATGTGAACGCAGCGTTCATGGGAGTTGATCCCCAAGAGTTTATTATATTTCTCACCCACTGCCCTTCCACGACGCCACAGGGCATTGAAAAGGGCGCTGACCTTATACTTGCCGGTCACACCCACGGCGGTCAGGTGCGCGTTCCCGGTGTGAGCCTGTTCTGGACCCACATGCGAAACAATAAAAAACTCAACGATGGCGTATACACTGCCGAGAGGCTCAACCGCATCCTCAAGACAGATGCAGGTGAGAGCATTCTCTTTGTGCATCGAGGAGTCGGGACTAGTCGTGTCCATATCCGCCTGTTCTGTCCGCCCGAGATAGTGTACATTACTTTACGGAGAAAATAGACCCTAAAGTTGCGGATTACTTCTCCCCTCAACATTCTGTCTGCTTTGGCCGATAATTCTTCAAGAACCTGAATCTCGCCAAAGGAGAGGAATAATCTTGAAGATACTTATTGTGAGCGCCGAAGTCTCACCGTTTGCCAAGGTTGGTGGTCTGGCTGACGTTGCCGGCGCGTTACCGAAAGAACTCACCAAGCTCGGACACGATGTCCGCGTGGCAATGCCATCATATCCTATGATAGAAAACGATGCCCGGTATAATGTCCGGCCGATCGTTGATGATATCTCAATCTGCTGGGGTGATGGGTCCACCAAGCATGCATTTGTGAAGACTACCACCCTGGACAAGGTCCCGGTTTATCTGGTTGGCAGTGATGAGTATTTCCGCGAGGCTATTGAGTCTAAGAAGATTTACTCATCCGGCTGGGAGCCTTATGCGTTCTTTGCCAAGGCTACAATCGAGATGCTGAAGAACATTGAGCCGAAGTGGATTCCTGACGTGATCCACGTGAACGATTGGCATACCGGCTTCCTTCCTGTGTATCTCAAAGTTAACTACTCAGATGATCCCGAACTCGGCCACATCGCCACAGTATCGACGATTCATAACCTGGCTTATCAGGGCGAGTTCGATTTTGATATCCTTGCAGCCGCCGGGCTTCCCTCAGACTTGTTTGCTATGGACAAGCTGGAGTGCTACGGCAGGGTTAATTTCCTCAAAGCTGGCTTGGTGTTCTCGGACATGGTCAACACCGTAAGTGAGACCTATGCCTGCGAGATCCAGACGGATGAGTATGGCTGCAGGCTTGACGGCCTTCTCAGGCACATTGCCTATCAGGACAAGCTCCGAGGCATCATTAACGGCATAGACTACACTATCTTCGATCCTGCCAACGACAGCGCCATCAAGGCTGCTTACAGGCGCACCGACACCGCAGGCAAGGCCAAATGCAAGTCGGCGCTCCAGAAAGAGATGGGCTTGCCTACCAAGAAGAGCGTGCCTGTAATCGGAATGGTTACCCGCCTGACCGACCAGAAGGGCTTGGACTTGATCAAGAAAGCTATGCCGAAGCTGATGAAGGAGAACCTTCAATTAGTTATCCTCGGCACTGGGGACCCGGTTTACGAAAAATATTTCACGCAGCAGTCGAAGAAGTATCCTGAGAAGATCAGCGTTACTATTGGCTTCAATGCTGCCCTTGCGCAGAGAATTTATGCCGGAAGCGATTTCTTCCTGATGCCGTCCCGGTTCGAGCCCTGCGGACTCGGCCAGATGATCGCACTCAGATATGGCTCGATTCCTATCGTGCGGCGCACCGGCGGTTTAGGTGACACTATTTTCGAGTTCAACCCTGCAAAGGGCAATGGCAACGGTTTTGTATTTGATAAATACGATTCCAAGGAACTGACGTCGGCTATCGACCGTGCGTTGGCTGCTTATGCCGATCCTGCTTCATGGCTGAAGATTGTCGGCAATGCAATGCGCAGTGACTACTCCACAAAGAGATGCGCCGCGCAATACGAATCACTCTATAAAACGGCTATGGACCGCCGCAATACACAGGCTTTGGCGGCGTAGTTGGATGATGAAATCAGCCCGCATTATTAATATTGATGATGCGGGCTAAAATATAGAAGAACTTGTTCTCATCCGGGAATCTTGGTGCAGGAGGCGCACGTATAAGATGTGGTTGGCTCGCTTGATAACCGGCTCTGTTGACACGCGCGATGGTGTCTTGTACAATGAGGCACAAAAGCACAACTATATCGGGCGGGAAGTTGGTTAATGGGCATACCGGATCTCCAGGCGGCCTGGCACAAATACAAAGTCGTCGGTGATACGAAAGCGCGTGATATGCTGATACAGCATTACGCGTATCTCGTGAAGATCACTGCTGGCCGTGTTGTTACTAGTCTGCCACCAAATGTCGAGCGTGACGATCTGATAAGCGCGGGAATTATCGGTTTGATCAAGGCTATTGATCAATTCGATACGAAGCGTGAGGTCAAGTTCGAAACCTACGCAATAGCTCTCATACGCGGCGCCATCCTAGAGATGCTTCGAGAAGAAGACTGGGTGCCGAGGTCGATCAGGGAAAGGGTTAAGGCCCTTGAACGGACTTACCTCGATCTTGAGAGTCATTTTGGCAGGCCTGCCACCGAAGAAGAGGTGGCGGAGGCGATGGGGATGGAGATCGATGCATTCCACACCCTGCTCGCCGACACTGGCCGCGCATCGCTGCTGAGTCTGGATGATGTGGTTCTCTCCAGTGAAGGCAACGAGAAGATTCATTTAGCGGATGTGGTCCACGACGAATCGGCGGACACATCAGGTGATGTGGAATCAGAAGCCATGCGAGAGTGCCTGGGTGAGGGCATCGACAGGCTTCCTGATAGGGAAAAGCTGGTTATCGCTTTGTATTATTATGAGGGTTTGACTTTCAAAGAAATCGGCAAAATACTTGAGGTTTCTGAATCGAGAGTCTACCAGCTTCACACCCAAGCAGTCCTGCGCCTTCGCGGTTATCTCCAACGCGACTTGGCACTGTTCCATTAATCGCACTATTTTAGATTATTAGGACGTTTGAAATTAGATACATGTATCGAGAGGAGCGCATTTGATGCACAGAACACGATTCAGCCTGATTGTCCTTATGGCACTGGCGGCTTTGGCTACAGTCCTTAGCGGATGCGGCAGAGGCGGCATTGTCAAGGTCAACGGTGAAAAAGTCTCCAAGGACGAATTTTATAAGAGACTTGAAATGGTGCCGGTGCAGACTCAGCAGGGCGCCAAGATGGCGGGCCAGTATGTAATTGAGCAGATCATCGCTGAGAAACTGGTCGAGCAGCTTGCCAAGGAACAGGGCGTGACCCCGACCAAGGAGCAAATCGACAAGAAAATCGCTATGATCAAGAAAGAGAACGGCGGGGATATCAACAAGGTGCTCCAGCAGCGCGGACTGACCATGGAGGATTTCAATCAGCAGCTCATGGTACAGCAGGCTCTGGTGAATGTTGTCTCCAAGGGAGTTAAAGTTCCTGATTCAAAGGTTAAAGCTGCCTATGATCAGGCTTTGAACGCTCCCAATTCACCGTTCAAGCGTCCTGAGCAGGTTATGGTCAGCGTGATCGTGTCTACCACCAAGGACAAGTCGGATAAGGCTTATGGCTTGTTGAAGACAACTGATTTTGGTACCGTTGCAATGCAGCTTTCCGAGGATCCCACAGCCAAGGCTAGCCGAGGCCGTCTGAGCTGGGTCTCCCAAAATATGCAGCAGGTTCCGAAGCCCGTCAGAGACACTGCATTTACACTGCCGGTGGGCAAGTATAGCTCGCCGTTCAAGGTGGGCAGTCAGTGGATAATTCTCCGCGCCGATCAGAAGCGAGAGGCTAAGACTCAGAACTATAATGACGTAAAGGACATGATCCGCGAGCAGCTTGAAGTTAATGATGGCGCCAAGAAGAATAACTTCCGTGGAGACTTGCAGAAGTTTACTCAGAAGGCGAACATAGTAATTAATGTGCCGCGCTATAAGGGTGTGGCGGACAACATCAAGAAGCAGGCCGCTCAGAACCTCACAGGCCAGCTTAACGGTGCCAAGCCCGCAGCTATGCCTGCGAAGTAGCTTGCGGACCAACTCATTTGAATATTAAGGCAGAGCGTTCTTTCGAACTACTCTGCCTTTTTCATTGATTAAGCGGCCAATCCTCTTACATGACCTGGAACACAAATATCGTCGCGACTCTCGGAAAGTCTCAGTAGCATAGATATTCCGTATATGCCTGCCAAGCCTACGAGAGCGTAGATGATTCGGGAAACTACCACTCCAGCGGTGCTGGTGCCGAATATCGCTGTAACCAGGTTGAAGCTGAAGAATCCAATCAGCCCCCAGTTAATTGCACCTATAACCATCAGCACTAGTGCTGTTATTGTTAAGGCTCTCATTGCCTGATGCTCCTTAAATAACAGATCTGTTACTGAGAAACAGTAACGCATTAATATTTTCCAACACAAGCGCAAAAGTGAAACACCAGGCCAAATTCGGGCCGCTCAATTAAATCTAATACTTGCTGTTTTATTGGAGACATTATGTCATGATGTCATAACGTCAAGTGAAATATAGAAGGAATTCATGTGATCCAGCTTGAATGACAATATGTATTGCCTGCATTATGATGTCATTGTCCCGGTCTCATATAGTGTATGAGAATCAAGGTATCGGAGGCGCCAGGCATTGGTGATCAAGGTAGGGCGGAGCAGTAAATCTATCGAGAAGCTGCCTGAAGATCCAAAGTCGCAAGTTAGAGTATTGACGTTTCGCACACTCATTACTGGGCTGGTGTGCAGCGCTGTAATTTGTTTTTGGATGCATTACTCAGAACTTGTGGTCGGGACTAAGGGACACATGGCCTTTGCTAACACCTCCATTCCGTTTGGTGCATTCACGATTTTGCTCGCCCTTGTGTCGGTCAACATGCTCGTGCGCTGGATACTGCCCGGGTTAGCATTTTCTAAGGGAGAGATACTGGTTGTCTACGTAATGACAACCATATCGACTGTCATCTCGTCATCCGGTGGCCTTCACCTGCTTATTCCCACGCTTACTGCAGCTCATTACTTCGCCAATAGTGTTAATGGGTGGGGAGGGTTGTTTCAACAGTATATACCGACGTGGATGGCGCAGACGAACCCAGATGCGCTGCATGCGTTCTATGCCGGCAACTCGCCATTTATTCTTGATCAATGGACCACCCAGATTGCGGTGTGGGTAGGTTTCTTGTTCGTCTTTTCTGGCGCTACCTTGTGCATATCAATCCTGCTCAGGAAACAGTGGATAGAAAACGAGAAGCTGCCGTTCCCGACGGTTGCCCTGCCTCTAGAACTGATTAAAGATGGCGTTCCGTTGTTCAGGGATCGACTGTTCTGGATGGGATCAGCTGTGGCGTTCTTTCTGGGAGTAGTGAACACGCTTCACTTGAACATCCCCAGCTTTCCGGGTATTAATGTGAGATGCGTCGACATCGGATTATATGCACAGGTTCCGCCGTGGAACGCCATAGGTTGGACACCAATATCGTTCTTCCCATTCGCGATAGCAATTGGTTATTTGCTTTCCACCGAAGTCGCCTTTAGCTGCTGGTTTTTCTATCTGTTCACTAAGGCTGAACTGGTGTTTGGCGCTGCTATGCGTTCCACTTCGGGCGGTGGCTACGGTTCAACATCTGTATTTCCGTATATAGGCTACCAGGGCGCTGGCGCATTTCTGGGACTGGCTGTCCTGGTGCTGTGGCAGGCGCGAGGCCACCTCAAACAGATATTCAAGCAGGCATTTCCGCATACAGGCGATACATCTAATGATCCGGACGCCGGGACCTACCGGTGGGCGTTTATAGGGCTTGCGGTGTGTATGCTGGTGATGATAAGTTTCGCGGTGGCTGCGGGCGCCAGGGGCAGTGTAGCATTTTTGCTGCTGTTGGTTGTACTCTGCTATCTCATAGCTGCGACCCGTATCCGGGCAGAGACCGGTAATGTTTGGCCTGTGGGGCCGGATGTTGATGGACTGTCGCTGATGCAGAGCATGTTGGGCACCCGGTTTTTTAGTGCTGCCGATCTTACGGTATTGACTTATGTCAAGCAGGCTGTAGGCACAGATATGCGTGGATCGTGCATGCCGCACCAACTCGATGCTTTGAAGATGGCAGACTCCGCTAAACTTGATTATCGAAAGCTGATTGTCCCGATGATGGTTGCGGTGGCGGTCGGGGTTACGATATCATTCATTATTGCGCTTGCTATATGGACTCACTTCGGTGCTCTTGCCAAGACCGAACCCTGGCGTAGCTTGATAGGCAATACAGTGTTCAGCAGCCTTGAGCAGCAGCTTAAAATGCCTAAGCCAATTGATTGGAACAGCATAAAGGGTGTCAGCGCTGGGGCTATCATTACGGGCCTGCTCGGCCTTTTCCGAATGCGTTACATTTGGTGGCCGTTCCACCCTGTCGGCTATGCTATGGCCAATACTCATTATATGAACTTTACATGGTGTCCGTTCTTTGTGGCGTGGTTGATTAAGGTGGTGCTCATCAAGTTTGGCGGCCTAAAACTTTACAAGCGCGCGCTGCCATTTTTCTTCGGATTGTTTGTGGGTGATGTGCTCCACGGAGCGCTGTTTATGTTGGTCGGTTGCTTTACTAACTTGTCGGTGTATCCTGTAAATTGGTAGTATCCACTATATTTGATTTGGAGATGATTTACACATGCTGAGATTGATTGTCCCAATGTTGATCTGCACGTTTATACTTGCTAACTCTGCGGTGGCTGCTATAGAGCCATCTCTGACTGAAATTACGGTTGATGCCGGTAAGCCGCTTGGCCCGATTGGTGATCTCTATAGCTTCGGCTACAACGGCTGGGGGGATATTATCAACACCGGCATGATCACGAACTTCAATGACATCAATACCAAATACTGCCGGTTGAATGTCAACTTGACAGGGCTCTGCGGAGATAAGCCCGGAGATTATCATTGGGATGCTACCGGGCCTGCCGACGTCAATATGACTCTGGTAGATAATATCAAGACGATCATAACCAATGGCTGGACCCCATTGCTTGCGTTCACTATTCACGGTGGCGGAGGTGCGATGCCGAAGTGGTTCCATGGCGATGCCAACGACCACAAGCAGAACTCATGGTGCAGGTATAACACCGACGGCTCGAAAGTTAGTGATGGTTATGGTAATCAGCTCGATGCAATGACACAAATCACGCGGGATATAACGGCCTATCTAGTCTCCAAAGGATTTGTGGGACAGAGCTATGAGACCATCTACGAGATGGGTGTCGATATGCCGCTTGTAGAGATTCATTATGCCGTGGCAAAAGGCGTGCGCGAGGCTGACCCGGCTGCCATATTGATTGGCCCGGCTACATGGCCACAGTGGTCGGTGGAGGAAAGGTTCGTAAAGCCGTATCTCAAGAAATATGGAGCAGATTTGCTGGATATGGTGAGCATGCACTGGTACGGCACCAATGATCACGGTTACGTAGAGTTGATGAAGAACAATAACGATGACATCCTCACAATGGCCGACACTGCCGCTACTAAATACCTGATGGAAAAGACGACTATGTTCAGGGATGCGACCAGTAGCCTGTCTGTGCTGCTTAGTGACAAGACCCTCAATCCATCAGGTAAGAAGATAGGGATAACATTTACCGAAATAGATATTGATGCGACGTCTTATTATCAGCGGAACCCTGTGAACAACGACTGGCCCAAGTATCGAGCTGATACTGACTGTTGGCTGAACTGCAACTATTTCGGCGGCGTGTGGTGGGCGTCTGTTCTAAGCAACATAGCCTCGACAGGAAAGGGCGCAGATGCCTTTAAGTTTAACGGGCGCAACTACTACGGAATGCAGGATATGACTGGAGATAATAAGGCATATAGATATCCTATATGGTTTGCTTTCAAATTGCTGCAGGATCAGGGTGGGCTGATAAAAGGCCGACAAGTGGTATCAGCGGCAGCTAAGGGTGGCGGAGCGCCGATGGTCGAGGCTTTCGCAACCGGTGGACCGGACGACCTGCGAGTGATAGTCGTTAACAAATCAAGCGACCAACAAGCTGCAGATATCTCAATCTCCGGCATGAAGTCCGGGCACTGGACCGCTACCAGGTATCTCTATGATAGAACCCGCGTGGCATCCTGCATGGGTAGGGAACCTGGACATAATGGTAGTGCAAAATTTGAAGGTTATCCCGATAGTGATGCCGTAAGTAAAAAATGCCTGACGCCTGTAAACTCGGTGGCGTGCAGGAGTGAGGGGGGCAAAGTGACCATAACAAACATGCCTTGCCCACCGATCAGCTTTACCGTTTTAACCTTCAACAAGGGTCAATAACCTTGTAGTGATAAAGAGGCTCCTAAATGGCAGTACGGCTATCAGGTGTGGACCGGCATTTATCTGACACTACGCACATGCTCGCGCATCGCGCGCAGTCCGGCGAATGGGGCAGAGCATTAGTGGATATGAAGCTGGATCTCAGCTTTATCGATGGCTTTGAGAATCTATCTGAGGAAATGCTTTATGCCCGCGGCGTGGAGATGGTCTGTAATAAGGCACCTTTGCGCGTGCTGCCCGGTCAACTTATAGTCGGTTCAGCCACACTTGCTCAAGCCACGCGGCATACAGTGCCGGTGTATCTATCGGGGAAGCTGCCATGGAGCAGTACCAGCCATATTACACTTGGCTTTGATAGAGTCTTGCATACAGGCTACAGGGCGCTGAGAGAGCAAATACGCGAGAGGCTGTCGCGCCCTGATGTGACTTCTGAAACAGTGGATTATCTGAACTCGCTCATGCTTTGTTTGGATGCAGCGAATATTTGGCATCAGCGTTATCTTGACCTGTTGGACGACCTGATAGCATCTTCTGATGGCGAAGAGAAAGCCGGTTACCGGCAGGTGCGCAATGCCCTTGCTAATGTACCCGAAAATCCGCCCAGCAGTTTTCATGAGGCGGTGCAGAGCCTGTGGTTTATGTGGGCGTTTCAAAGGTTGTGCGGCAACTGGCCGGGGATCGGGCGTATCGACGAAATGCTTGGCTCGTATCTCCGGCATGACCTGGAATCCGGCCTGATCACTCTGGATGAAGCGCGCGAGATACTCGCTCACTTTTGGATCAATGGCTGTGAGTGGATCGGCGCTCCAGACCCGTTCAACGGGACCGGGGATGGGCAGTTCTATCAAAACATCATACTCGGCGGTGTGGATGTTGATGGACATGAAGTGACCAACGAGGTCACGTATCTGGTGTTGGACATTATCGAGGAATTGCATATCAGCGACTTCCCCATAGCCGTGCGTATCAACAAAAACACTCCCGAGCAGCTTCTGAGGCGTATAGCCGAAGTGCAGCGTTATGGCGGCGGAGTCGTATCGATTTACTGCGAGGATACGGTGATTGCCGGTCTGGTTGGGCTGGGTTTTCCTGTTGAAACCGCACGCAGGTTCACAAACGACGGTTGTTGGGAGGCGCAGATTCCCGGCGAAACCTGTTTTATATATACTTGCATAGACATTGTAATGCTGCTCCAGCAGACGCTTGGAGTAACCGGCGATGATCAGCCCGCAGACTTCTCAGATTTCGAGAGCCTTTACGCAGCTTTCCGAGAAAGGCTCAACTCTGCAGTTAGTTCGTTCCACACCTATGCTGATGACTTTCCTAGAAACTATATAGCAGAGCGTGGAAAGCCGCTTCCTTCCGGGCTTATTGATCTGCTGACTAATGATTGTATAGAAAAGGGGCTCGGTTATCACAACAAGGGAGCCCGCTATCACTTCTGCGCCCCTCACGCCTCCGGGCCTCAGGATGCAGCCAACATTCTATTAGCTATCAAGAAGATGGTATACGAAGAGCAACTCATTTCTCTGCCTGATCTAGTTGACTGCCTAAAGCACAACTGGGCTGGACATGAACCGCTGCGGCATCACATAATCAGCAGTGTTGAATGTTATGGCAATGATTCACCATGTGCAGACGCGATGACCAGGCGGGTGCTGGATGATTTTGTGGCTGCTGTTGAGCGCATCCCTGAGCGTAATGGTGTGATGCGCCCGGCGGGGGTGAGCACGTTTGGACGAGAGATCGGATGGCGCGTGGACCGTGGAGCCACAGCTCTGGGCACTCTTGCAGATGATTACCTGGCCTGTAACTTCTCACCAACCCCTGGCACCGACAGAAATGGCCCCACTGCAGTGATAAAGTCATATTGCTCGATGAATCTGGTCAGGCTTCCAAGCGGTGCAGCTCTTGAACTGAAACTTGACCCACGGACGGGGGAGGGAGAAGCCGGGCTTGATGCGCTGGTCGGCCTACTTCGTGGTTTTGAGAGGCTTGGTGGTTTTTACACACAAGTGGACGTAGTATCCAACGATACGCTGCTGGACGCCCAGCAGCATCCAGAGAAATACCTCAATTTAGCTGTGCGCGTGTCAGGTTGGTCAGCCAGGTTTGTCACACTGAACCAGGACTGGCAGAATATGATCATCAACCGCACCCAGCAGGTCTGATGGTTGGATGGCTTGATGGTTGGGAAATGGGCGGCGTACCAACCTAAGGTTCGGGCAGATCTCTGATCTGCGCCGGAAAGGACAAAATGGGATCTCCGATCCCACCATGTTTTACTCATGAGCATACGTTGTGGCATCAGAGATGCCATCTGGTCAATGCGGGCCAGATCAGAGATCTGTCCGAACTATAAACTTTTTTCTTCCCCAACCTTTTAACCTTCTGACTTTATGACCTTCCGACCTTATCGTTGCCCTTTCTGCTTTGCCATTCTCACTTTCATACCGCTGTTGGTGCGGCTGCCTTCGAGTTCGTCCATAAGCGTGCGCATCATCAGGACGCCTCTGCCATGCTCCTCAATTCTGTCATGTATGGGCTCAAGAGGCAGGTCTTCTGCTGCACCCTGGTCTTCGACCTCCACTACCACACGCTCTCCAGAGGCCTGGCATTTTACCAGCACGGCTGCATCGGTGTTGGGGCTGCCGTGAGTGACCGAATTGGTGACGGCTTCTGAGACGGCCACCTCCATATCGGTCAAGTCTTCACCCGTGAAACCCACGGATTCAGCAAGACTTCGCACGCCGCGTCTAACAACGGCCACATATCGGGTATCTGCTGGTATACGGATCTCTAATGATTTCGAGAGCTGCGCTTCCATTTTATCAACCTGCTAACAAGCTGTGGCAAGCAAGCTATCAACACCAGATAATACCCCATGCGGAGGGCATATCAAACTGCCGACCAGGAAGGATATTGCATAGTTTTCCGTCAACTCTTAATCAGGCGATAAAGAACAGGTCTTTGGAGGTTCGTGAATGGATGACGCAGCGATTGGGTTTGCTCAGGAGATACCGGGCGGATATGTTTTTGAGTTAGGTAACAGTTGGATTCACCGCAGGATACATAGTATATCCGGCAGAATCGGCACCACCAGCCTGGTGAACGCGCTGAACGGTGAGGAGTATCTGGATCAGACTAATGCTGAGTTTGAGATCACAGTATCTGGAGAAGGCCAGAAAGTTGTCCTCGACTTCAAAGACTTCAATATCGCCGGTTACGAGACCCCTGATTGGAATGATGAGATAAAGACTATTGAGGTAAAGCTCGAGTCTGAAGTGAATGATGAGCTGCTGCGGCTGTCTGTGTTCTACCAGGTGCGCGCTGGAGACAGCTTCATGCGCAAGTGGATCAAGATCGAGCCATGTGACCTGCTGGGTTGGGCGATCACCAGCGTGACCATCGAGAGCATTCGTATGAAGGAGATGGTCGAGGGCGTTATCCCAATGCCGCGCTACACCAAAACTCACTCCAATAACGAAGATAACGTCCACATAGACCCCGATAAAGCCAACGTCACCGAGCCTGAGAGACGGTTCTCTTTTGGTGATACTAGCCGGGCTATAGTTACCTACTGGGGCTATAACGAGGGATTATTCTTTTTTACCGAATCGCTCACTGGTGAGGAGGACTTCCATCGCCCCACCGGTCTCATAATGAAGCACAGGGACTTTGTCCCACTTACTGAGGGCCTTACCACGGGTGCTGCAATAATTGGCGCATACTCGGGCGCGCCGGAGGTTGGTTTCAGGCGTTACAACGAGCATCTGATGAATCACTGGTGCGTCATTAACGGTAAGAACTTGCCTGTCGAGTGGAACACGTGGTTTGTCACGCGTGAGGGCAACCAACCGATCCTCTCAAACTTCGACCGCAATCTGTTGTTTGACACAATAGAACGGTTAAGGGATGCGGGCTTTTTCGATGCGCTGCATCTGGACCTGGGCTGGGAGTCTGGTTGGCCGCTTAGAATAGATTCCTCCAAGTTTCCCAATGGCATCGCTGAGGTAGTCCGCAAGGCTAAGGACGCCGCGGGGTTGGATATGTCCTATTGGATCAACCCGTTTAGCTGCAGTTATTGGCGTTCAAGTGTGGAGGATGAGCACCCGGAGTGGACTGTGCCGGGCAAGACCTCCGGCCGTTCAGGTGCGCTGGCGATGTGTGTGATGTCGGATTACTTCGAATATGTGAAAAAGCGCTTCCTGGACCTGGTGACCGAAATGAACGCGCGGTCTATCTATTGGGACGGCAACGATTGGAACATCCCCGAGTGCGAATTGCAAGATCACGATCATAAAAACGTAGACGAGTTGCGGATAAAGGCGTGGAAACGGCTTGCGGAGATATGCCGTGAGGCACATGAGGCGCGTGAGGATCTTGTTATATCAGCGTTTAGCCTGCCGTTGAACAATCACCGCCTGTGCGCGTTGGATCAGGAGCAGATATCGGACACGCACAAGTTCCCCACGATTCAGGCAGAGCTTATCCAGCGCCAGCAGCTTTACCAGATGACCTGGGAGCACCCGTATCGTGCCATTCGTGGAAGCTGGTATGGGGTGGGTTGGCACGAAGCGGGACAGGACAACCTCACCAAGCGGCCGCTGCACGAGCTGTTCCACGCCGAGATGAGTATGATCGGCAACGGGCTTGCCCAAGCTGGCGGCAGCGTCGATTTCAACACTGCGCGGCCTGAGTTTGTTGAGTTTCTCAAGAAACTCTTCGCATTCAGGAAGCGATTTGAGAAGTACTTCGACACCTATCAGCACGTGCTCGGGTTCCCCGATGGCAAGAGCATAGACGGCGCAGGGCATGTGATTGATGATTCCGGCTTCATAGTGCTGGTGAACCCCACCGAAGATACGCTTATAGTCCGTATCCCCCTGGATGCGCCCGAACTGGAACTCTCCGCGGCTAAAAAACACGAGCTTACCGACTGGAGCAGCCTTGATCACGGCACTCGCATTGACTCCGCCACCATTGATAAAGCTCCAGAGATCGAATTAGAAGGGCTGGAGGTCAAGTATATAGGGGTCAATATACGGGAGTAGGAATATTTCGATTAACGCGTTAATGCAGTGATCATTTCCACACAGTCGGGATATTTGGCTATAAGTTTTTGCCTGTCGCCGTTCTCGTAGTCGGCATAGTCGAAACCGGGGGCGACGGTGGTGCCCATAAGTGCCCACTTGCCTTCGGGCGCAAGCCTGCAGCCTTGCCATACTCCCATTGGCGCAATCACCTGCGGGGCGTGTCCTGCCTCTAAGTTGTTGCCGATGATGATAAGAGAATGCGAGCCGTCGGGGTGAAGCTGCAGCATCTCAACGGGGTCGCCCGCATAGAAGTGGAATATCTCATCTGATATCAACCGGTGCATTACCGAGCACGAATCCGGCGTGATCAGAAAGTAGATAGCAGTGGAGTGTGCCCTGTCGCCGGAATAGCCCTCAGGCAGCGCACTGACTGGGATGACCTGTGTGCTGCGATAGGTTTCAAAGAAAAAGCCGCCCTCCATAGGAAGCGGCTCTAGTCCAAGTTTTTCTATAACGGCTTTTGCGTCCACGTATTAACCCATGACCTTCTTCACAACGTCGCAGATTCCGTGCACCAGGCATTCGACCTCGCTCTGGTCCTGGCCTTCAGCCATAACTCTTATGAGTTTTTCGGTTCCAGATGGGCGCACGACCACCCGGCCGCGGTCCCCGAGCTTTTGCTCCGCGTCCGCGATTGCAGCCATGATCTCCGGCTTCTCATCCCAACCGTCGCGCTCGGCTACTTTCACATTGACCAGCAACTGCGGGAAGTCGGTCATCTCACCGGCTAGTTCAGAGAGCCTCTTGCCGGTCTGGATCATAATTGTGAGAATTTGCAGCGCGGTGATCATTCCGTCGCCGGTTGTGGTATGGCGTGACAGGATAATGTGGCCGGATTTCTCTCCACCCACAATTGCCCCCGATCGCCGCATCTCGTCACTGACGTAGCGGTCGCCCACGGCCGTCCGCACCAGCTTCAATTTTTCTTTCTTGAGCGCGATCTCAAGGCCGATATTGCTCATCACCGTGCCCACGACCGTGTTTATAGGCAACCCACCGTTGCGGGCGCAGTGCAGGGCGTATATAGCCATTACGCGGTCGCCATCAACTATGTTGCCATTCTCATCAGAGAGTATCACACGGTCAGCGTCACCATCGAATGACATCCCCACATCAGCTCCGACTTGCTTCACCAGCACTGACATCTGTTGGGGATGCTGAGAGCCGTTGCCGTCGTTGATGTTGGTGCCGTTTGGGGTGCAGTTGAGGCACATCGTTTTGGCGCCGAGTTCGTGGAATATTGCAGGTGCAAGTTCACTCGCGGCACCGTTGGCGCCATCGATGACCAGCTTGAGCCCGTCCAGTGGCACGTTAGTAGTACTCTTGACGTGCTTGGCATATTTCCAGACCATCTCGTGCCTGCGGAAGATATTGCCCACTTCTCCGCCCTGCGGTCTGGGGAAGTTGTCAAAATTGTCTATCTGGTCCTCTATAGAAGCCTCAACAGCATCGTCCAGTTTGTAGCCGTCCTCGCCAAAGAACTTGATTCCGTTGTCCCGAACGGGGTTATGTGATGCCGATATTACCACACCAGCCGACGTGTCGCTGGATGCCGTCAAAAACGCTACGCCGGGTGTTGGGATAACACCTATCAGCACCGCGTCCACTCCCTGCGAGCAGATACCGGCTACCAGTGCGCTTTCAAGAATATCGCCCGATATGCGAGGGTCGCGCCCAACTAGTATCTTTTTTCCCTGCTTGCGCTCGATGAGCGCGTGCGCCGCAGTCGTTCCAAGTTTCAAAGCCAGAAGCGGCGAGAGTTCTACGTTAGCCAACCCCCGCACGCCGTCAGTTCCAAAGTATCTTCCCAAAACCGGTCCTCCGATAAGCGCGATAGCGCGTTCCCTGTTTCGGGAACAAGTTCCCGAAACACCCTACTTCCCACATTAATCAGGCACAGATACGTAAACTGTTACCCGTACCTTACCATCTCCTGAAATTTTAACTCCCGTCGGCACGTGCAGGTTTACATCTTTTGTGATATTACCTGATTCTTCAGCCACCACTATCGGATCAGTGGTCACGGTACTCAGGTTTGCCAACGAACTGGGCCTGCCTTCGAGTGTCACCGAGGATGGTGCAACCAACACTTTAGTGACCCTAGCCGGATATCTAGGCTCACCGGATACATTCGGGCTCACGATGACCGTTTTAGTTGCGGGCACCTCAACAAGATCCAGCTTCACCCTCACCTTCATCGGCGACAGCTCTACTCCGCTTACATGATTGCCAGTGCCGTCCAGCGCTTTCACATCAAAATAGTCATCAAGTGAGCCGCCTTGAATCCGGTCGGGGAGAGTAAGTATTATGCGCCTCACTTGGGACACGTTCGTGCTCTTGCCCGATATACTTATACTGCCCGGATTGAGCCCGGGGTTTCCGTATGCATATCCAAGGGGTGGAGCCGATGGAAACTTCACCTCCACAGGCAGCCGCTTGCCGGTCATTGCTTCTATCTTCACCCTGACCTTCCCAGGGTTAACTGTCACGCTAAGGTCGTTAAGCTCGTCCTGGGGCACTCCTGAGACACTCGCGCGAACATTGAACAGCTTTTCCGCTGAAAGCCTGCGCGAGTTGAACCCGTTCAGGTCAACTACCGCGCTCACTCTCTGCACTGAGTCGACAGCCGCTTTGAGTCCCTCAACAGTGATTGTGGCTTCATCTTGCCCGAGTTCGGTGACATAACCCCTGGTGGAGTTGGTTACGACCAGTGGCACGGTGAACACCCTGCGGGAGTGCGGGTTGCGCTCGGCATTCACATAGAACCACAGGCCCATAGCAACACCAAACGCCAGCAGCTTGTAGAACAAGTTATGCCTGATCATTTCAGCCGGGACCTTGCCTTTCTAATAGTGCCATTTAGTCGCGCAAACTGCGACTTGTGTTCGCCGCGCTCATCGGGCATCCCTGAGAGGTTCTTGAGCCTGCGAGTGAGAGACTCTTCGTTAAGTCCGCGATGCAGCTTACCCTCCAGGGCCAGCGATATAGTGCCGGTTTCCTCGGAGACTACCACCACCGCCGCGTCACTTTCCTCGGCCACTCCCAGCGCTGCTTTGTGGCGTGTATGTATCATCGTGCCGACATGTGCGCTTTCGCTCAAGGGCAGTGTGCATCCCGCGGCGATGATCCTGTTACCCCTAATAATGATTGCACCATCGTGCAGTGGGCTTCCGGGATTAAATATTGTTCCTATGAGTTCTTCACTGACGTGCGAGTCCAGACGGGTGCCGGTCGCGGCGATATCGTCCAGTGCGCCTTCGCGTTCAATTACTATAAGTGCGCCGATCTGCTTCTCCGACATCCTGCACGCCGCCCTTACCACCACCTGGATTAGCGATGACCTGTCCTCTGTGTCCATCGATGCAAGTCCCACGCCCAACCCTGCGAACCGGCCCATGTTTTCCAGCCAGTGCCTGATCTCAGGGAAGAACAAGATGACAATCGCTACCGGGCCCAACGGCAGGAATGAGTGCAGGATATAATTGAGAGTTTGCAGGTGCAGCCAATCGGTGACGGGGACGAGAAAAATAAAGATCAGCAAGCCCCAGATAATGTGCCAGGCACGCGTCCTCTTAGACAGCATGATGAGCCAGTAGACTAGTGCCGTTACGAGGAAGATGTCAAGAAATGTCGAAAAAATCGTGGTCCACCCTGCGCTTGCAAGGTACTTCTGACATGCTGAAAGGAGATGAAAGATGTTCAATTTATCTCGTCCAACGGGCGGTGGAAGAGACGCCTGCCCGGGATACCAGTTTCGTTACATCCATAAGTATAACATCGGTGGGTGAGGCCGGTCAAGATTTCTTAGGCAGTCAGATGTAAATGCGACACCATGTGTAACATTATCATGGGCTTGTGACTGCAAACTCCATCTGGCAGGCTCAAATAGCAAATAATGAGCTTTTTATCCATAACTATCAGGAACTATGCTTTGAAAACAACGTCTTCATGTTATGTGGAAAGCACTGGGTGCTCCGCTCTTTCAGGAGGGATTTACGATGAGTTCTAGGATTAAAACTCTCATACTGGCTGCTGTTATCGCAGTCACTTTTATCTCAACGACTGCGATGAATTCTCAGGCGATCAGCCTGGGTGATATAGTGAAGGTCGGCGGCGTGGCTTTCGTTGTCGATAAGTTTGGCGATCAGATCAATAAATTCGTCAATACAATTACCGCTAACAAGAACCTGGGTACCGATGAGGCTACAGCGGTTGTGCCGATAATCAGCCTTGGCGGCGGTGGCTATATTGGCGCGGTTCAGGTTATTGGGACCAAGGCGAATGTTGAAAAGACCAAGGCGGTGGTGCAGGTCGAGTCCAACGCGACATTCGGCCGCAACATCCGGGTCAAGGCGCTGGTTCCAGTCGGCAGCAGGACGACCAGCAACATCAAGCGCATCTACGGCGTAGGCGTGAGCGCGATTATTGACATTAGAATCTAGTGATACATCGCAATAGCAGAGCTGATTATTACGAGGTTACAGAGAAGCATCAATACAAGGCCGGCCGTAAGGCCGGCTATTTTTATACGTGCGCTTCGCAGCCAGCCGCCGATTCCCAGCACCCACACCATGCCCACCACGCTCGCTGCAGGCAGGAAAAGCCTTCCCTGCTGCTTGGCCATGAAGTCGACTACTAAGATATAGCGGACATAAACGGCGAACATAACGGCGACTACAAATAGCATAAACCACAGCGCGCGCCAGTCCACATTGTCTCTGCGCTTATAACTGATTACCAAACCTGCGAGGATTAGTGCCGTGAGTACGCACAGTGGATAGAAATAGTTAGCCCAGTCGCCTATATGCTGCTCAACCAGCCAATATGGGATGAAGAAATGCCCGTAGGTCTGTGATGTTATAAACCACATCAGTTTCGCAGTTGCTGCCGGAGCGAAGAGAAGCGGCGTTAGGCCGTTGGGGAGAACTGGATTATATAGCGAGTGGGGTATCAGAGCACCATACGTGGACCAGCACCACGCAAACCACCATCCGCTCACTAAAACCGCAGTGCCCATCGCCACCGTTGTGATGCGTGCGATCTCACCAGTGCCAGCATAGTTCCTGCGCCTCCACACCAGCAGTGCAGCGGCAAGAAACGCTGGTACCAAGACCAATCCCTGCGCCTTGGTGAGAATTGCAAGCCCGATCAACAGCCCGGCCAAAGCTGCGGACTTTATGGACATATTCTCCGTCTTGAAGAAGCTCAGTATCGGGATAATTGCCCACGTGAAGAGCAGTGCGGTAAGAACATCATTGCTGATCACACCCGCTTGATAGACTCCCGTAGGAAGCAGGGCTACAAATGCGGTCGCAGCAAGAGCCTTTTTCTTATCGTCGTCAAAGAACACGCGTCCTAATGAGTATACGCACCATATCCACGCAATTCCTATGGGTATATTAAGCAGCCGCATAACTCGCCATATTGTATCAACCGATGCTCCCAAGGCTTTGAGCAGTGCGAATGGTATCGCCATCAACGCGTAATACAGCGGCGGCTGATGCCCTTCATGGCTTGATGCGGAATCCTCGGAATGGGTCTCGGTGGTTGAAATCGGCGGCGGCGAGAGTTTCGTGGCCAATGACTTCACATAAATGAAGTGAGCGGGCTCATCCGGGCCGTAGCGGAGTTTCGTTGCGAACGAATACCCGAGCGACAGCAGCGTGAACACAGCAATAATAGCCACCAACCAGCGGCTTGTAGGTGATTGCGCGGACTTCATACCAGAATGATATCACGAGCTGATCAGCACGACAACTAAGCGCGACAGCGCGTTGGTGTTACGCGGCGCGTTTTTGCGCATGTTTAATCAATGTCACAACTCCACCATTATTGGTCTGGAGTTGCACTTCATCCATGGCAGTCCGCATTAATTCTATGCCTTGCCCGAGCAGGGGTAGTGTCCAATGATCGGTGGAATCATCTGACCTCACAAATCCAGGTCCATCGTCTTTAACGGTGATTGTCAGGGTGCTTCCATCGAAGTGCCAACCCAGGTAGATCAGGTCACCGTCCTGGTTCCTGGCTCCATGTACGTAGGCGTTGGTGATCGCTTCACCGACTGCCATAAGGAGGTCGGATGCGTCATCTTCACCCAGTTCGAGATCATCGGCCAATAATCGCACTTGTCTGCGGGCATCGGAAAGTCCCCTGGACTCGGGCTTTATTATTATCTTGCCTGTGACTGCTGGATCGTTAGCAAGACCTGGTAAACTTCCCAATTGTGTACCCTCTTTAGTGTCTTTCTTAGAAGTTCTATCCGGGTTTGGTCATGATCAAACCCAAAAGAGGAGTTGTTGTGCTAGTTGGAGAATTGATGAATACATAATTGAAGGAAAGGGGAGTAATATGCAGGTAAGAGTTTGTCCAAATTGCGGTATCGAAAACCAGCGAAGCAGGACTGTGTGCTCAGAATGTCACGCATCTCTTGCGACTGTCACGCTTTCGGTTAGTACCAAGGCTGATGCGCCGGAAGCCACTGTGGCACAGCCTGCGGCGGTTGCAACCGCCACGATGGAGGTAACTGCGACGCCCCCTGCTCCCGAGCCCACTCTAGCCGATATAGCGCCGACCTCGATGGGGCCCAAGCCTTATGTATCAGCGCCGGTGGAGGTGAAGCAGGGGTTCGGGTTCGGTTACCTGGTGTTGGGGATTATCATTCTGGCAGGTATCGCCATTGCATTTTGGCCCAGGAAGTTCGTTGAGCCCAAGGTTCCGGCGACTAAGGTCGTGGAGAGTTTTCTTCAGGCGAAACGAGTTGGCAGTGTGGAGTATGTCAAACCCTACCTTACTAAAGCCAGTATAAAGGCACTTGAGAGGCCTGCCAATGATCGCCAATTCAAGTCAGCCGGTATTACGCCGAGAGAATTTCAGAAAATGCTCCTTTTTGGCATACCGCCTACAGCCGACCAAATTGCAAATTCTACAATAAAGGCAGATCTGGTGCAGGACAAGGATGCGGATAAATACACCCGCATTGTGCATGCGAACCTGGATACCAAGATCAAGAGTAACCCAATTGCTCGGGTGATAGATTCATTCAACAGCGACTACTACTACGTCTTATTTTTAGAAGATGGAAAGTGGAAAGTTGATCTGAATGCAACCAATAAGCGCTCTCTTGGCCTGGGTCCTACTCGCCTGCCATTTGGTAAATAGACCGATGGAGCTATTTAAACGGAACGCCTACCCAGATCGTGTTGCACCGTGCTTGATAACGGGCTTTGTCCACGTACCACTCGAACATCTCTGACTGTGTGGATAGCACGCCGGTTGTCTTGCGGCCGGGTGGTCTTGCGATCACGTGACCGTCGCAGTAGAGGTAGTTGTTGTTTCGCCCGTGCCAGGGCTTGCCGGGTTGGATTGTGTTTACAATCTTATCGATATAGCCACGGACTCTCGACCAGTTTGCGCAGCGATAAAGATAATCCAGCTTGTCTTCAAAGCCGCCTGTTAGCGGTATGCCTTCGAAGAGCAGGATGGTCTTTCCGGGCATTTGGATTCTGTCGGTTCTGATTCCCTGCTGGCAGCTCAAGCAGGTGGGGTATTCCACGCACGTGGGGTATTCAATATCTTTCGCGTAGTTATATCCGATAACGGTTCTGAGATAACTGTTCATCGAATAGCTGCGTGCGGGGAATTGGCCGTCCCATTCGGTGAGGAGGGGACATGTCCATATAGACCCGACCCCGCGCTGTTTTACATAACCCTGCAGGCCGCCTGACCCGCTTTGAGACCAGTAGGTTCGATCACCGCTGAGGCCGCCTGGGCCCGGCAAGTATTCGTCCCAATCGTGGGAGTACATACTGAATGCCATTCCAAACTGCCTGAGGTTGCTTGCACATTTAGCCTGGTAGGACATGCCTTTTGCACGCGTGATTATCGGCAGGATGATCGCCGCGAGGATCGCGATCAATGCCATCACGAGCAAAAGCTCGGTAATAGTGAACCCTTCCTTGAGTTTCTTTCGCGCGCGCAACAGCAAAATACCGGTCTCCAGATTGTCAGGATTTTACTGCTGTGTCAGTATATGTCAGCCAGCCAATCACTGTCAATTCTTGTCAGTAACCTTTTTTCTATCTACAGCGAATGTGTCTTATCTGGAGGCCAATTGCGTATATAATGAACAAGTTGACACTGGAAACCATTATGGCTTCACTGTTATTCATGATACTTGACATATCTAGCAATATGAGTTAAAGTATGGTTGGTATGGTTGTGATGTCACTGTCACAGGATGGGCACGCGGCAAGACACCTCTTAACTTGTGGAGGAATAGTAATGAAGAGTAAGTCGATTTTATTTTTGCTATTAACTATGTTCATCCTGGGATGTGGAACTATTGCCCATGCAAACCCCGCACCTGCGCCGTCGGCATTTAATTATTTTGATATACATGGAATCACGCTGACACCGGCGCTTTTTACCTCAAACCAATTCATGTATACAATCACACTCCAGTCAGATGCATACCTTTTATCTGGTGGAAATAAATACTCGGTCACTGATATATGGGGCTTCTTCGCGGTTAGCAAGACAGGTGATAGCTTTACAGCCAATGGGCCTGATTATGGCGATTGGATTTGGGATCAGCATCCCAATAAAGGCAATTCGGTAGAGGTTGCCGGCTGGCTGAATGCGCCTAAGAATGTGGCGATGATAACTCCTGAATCCGGAAGTATCACAAAGGCATTCAACTTCACTGATTTTTCATTTAGTGGTAGTGCCCCAGTCTTTGGCTTGCACCTGACGGTTGATATTCCTGCTGGATTACCATCTCCATTTCTTGGTGGTGGAGCCACAGGCAACGTCATCCCGAAGTATGTGCCGGAACCATCGAGTTTACTTGCATTACTCAGCGGTACTACCGCTCTTTGTGGCCTTAGGATACGCAGGAAGAAGTAGCTCGGCAGGCACAAGCCTCTATTCCTGGTAGCTTGCACGTGACACAGCGTCATTTTTTGATGACGCTGTTTTTTATGCGCCAGACCTCACGTTTATCGCAATGATCTCTGGTTATGACTACTTTGCATTTATGTGGGATTCTGCTAAAATAAGAGCCAAGGTTGGGCTTGATGAGACGTTTCAGGAGACTTCTTCCGGGCACTTGATCAGCACTTCAAAGATTGGGATTTGCATCCGGGAGACACCTGGCACTGGGTGTATTTAATGCAATCGTCGGACTGTCTGATTTTAGCTATAATCATCCCGCAACCCACGGCAGTGATTTCCACTAGACAATATGTCTTTACGTTAACTTATCGTCCGAAAGTCAACAGGCTTCGGAGCTCGTTCTACGCCCCGAAGCGTTAGTCCTTGTAATGAGTAACTGGGGAAACGCCATTGTTTCGAAGAATTGTCTCCGCTTTACTGCTTGTAATTTCCTTATTCGCTATAGGCGGCTGTAAAAGCAATCAACCCGAGAAAATCAAACTTGTAGTATGGGGACCGATGGTTCCGGAACGCATGAAGGGTTGGGAAGCTGCCTACGCCGAGTTTGAGCGCCGCCACCCCAATATCGAAGTAGAGATGCTTGGTATGGGTGCGGGTAATATGAACTCCCAAAAGCTGATGACAGCCATTGTCGGCAAGGTACCGCCTGATGTAGTGCTGCAGGACAGGTTTACTGTTGGAGACTGGGCAGCTCGTGCTACATTCACACCACTCAACGAGTTGATCGAACGTGATCGCAAAAAACACGATGGAGTAAGGCCCGAAGAATATTATAAAGCAGCTTGGAACGAGGCGGTTTATGAGGGCAAAGTCTATGCTATTCCAGACGACATAGACGACAGAGTGCTTTATTACAATCGGCAGCTCTTTAGAGAAGTCGGCCTGGACCCGAACCGTCCCCCGCGCACATGGGATGAACTTATCAGTTATTCAAAGCGGCTGACAAAATATCGCGCAGATGGTGGTTTTGATCGAATAGGCTTTATTCCGCTGTATGGCAATAGTTGGCTCTATCTATTCAGTTGGCAGAATGGTGGAGAGTTTATGAGCCCGGACTGCCGGACTTGCACCCTAGACAACCCCAAGACTGTCGAAGCTCTTGATTTCCTGGTCAAATATTATGACCAGTTCAAAGGAGTGCAGGCACTCAATTCGTTTGCGTCGGGTTTTAAGGGTGGTGAGCTTGATCCCTTCTTGACCGGACAGGTGGCCATGAAGGTCGACTGCGGAATATTCATTAACTCAATCGCCAGATACAACCCCGGCCTTGATTTTGCCGTCGCCCCTGCGCCGGTGCCTGTGGACCGATACGAAGGCAAAGCTGGTTTCAAGGGAAAGCCGCAGTATATCACCTGGAGCGGAGGGTTTTCCTGGGCGATCCCTCGTGGGGCCAGGCATGTAGAAGAATCTTGGGCTCTTATAAAATGGCTGAAGTCTGAAGAAGGTACCAGGCTTATCCATAAGGCTCAGCGCGAATACAATATCAGTAAAGGCCGCACTTATGTGCCCTGGTTAACTGCCAACTCTCGCGTCAATGACATCTTGATCCGCGAGTTTTCTCCCAAAATTCGCCGCCTCAGAGATGCACAGCAGACTACGTTGAGCCTTTTGCCGGATTCGCTGTACAGGCCTGTCACCTTTATTGGGCTGCGTCTGTGGGATGAGCAGGTAAGGGCCACGGATAGTGCGATTAACCACAAAAAATCGCCTAAGGCAGCGCTTAGTTTTGGTCAACGGGTAGTGCAGAAAGAACTCGATAAGGTTCGGAACAAAGCTACTTATCATGATCTTAACTGGGCGTATCCTATTGGTATTGTGGGCTTGTTTGCAATTATTGGCTGCCTTGTCGTGGCAGCGATACACCGGAGAAGAGGCCCGCTTAGCAGACTATCTAAAAAAGAGGCTGTCGCTGGGTATTTATTCGCTTGCCCATGGCTGTTCGGTTTCCTCGTATTCACGCTGGGACCCATAATCGCGTCGTTAGTATTCAGCTTCTGCGATTACGATGTGCTGCACCCGGCAAAGTGGGTTGGGCTTAATAACTACGTCAATCTGCTGACTGATGACCGGTGTTTTATGTCAAAGGCGATGTACAATGTCGGTTACCTCGCTCTCTGGGGACTTCCGCTCGGAATGATAGTGAGTCTTTCCGCAGCTATGCTTCTGAATACCAAAGTACGCGGAATGAATTGGTACAGGACGGTGTATTATCTGCCATCCATTGTGCCGTCAGTCGCCAGCGCAGTGCTTTGGATATGGGTATTAAACCCGGAATATGGTTTGATCAACACCGCATGGCGCGCAACGTTCACATCGTGGTTCCACATTGCTCCCCCACTGTGGCTGGCAAGCGAGTACACATCAAAACCCGCTCTCATAGTAATGGGACTCTGGGCGGCTGGTGGTGGAATCATATTGTGGCTTGCAGGTCTGCAGGGGATATCCAGAGCGCTATACGAAGCCGCAGACATAGATGGCGCAGGATGGTGGTCCAGGCTCTGGAATGTGACCCTGCCTATGCTCACACCGTATATATTCTTCAATTTGGTTATGGGCACAATAGGGGTGCTGCAGAGTTTTGAAACGCAGTATATTATGACAGGTGGAGGCCCGGTGGACTCGACCATGGTGCCTGTGCTCTATCTGTTCAGCAATGCGTTCAACTACTTCAAGATGGGTTATGCCTCCGCAATCGCGTGGATTTTGTTTGTAGTGATCCTTTTGCTCACCTTGTTTAACCTCAAGATGGCGAAAAAATGGGTCTACTACGAAAATGAGAAGGGTGGCTAGATGCAATCTCTTTATCCGTTGTTCTGGATACTGGGCACGATCATTTTATACATGGCTATAGGCCTGTGCTCGGTGTTGATATGGGAATGCGTTAAGAATCGCAGCTACCTGGCGATTCTCCAGTATATTGGCTATGCAGCAGTGGTAATAGGCGTTGGGAGCCTTATTCATGCCGCTTCACCGGTTATGTACTTTATCACGGTCGCACTTCTGGCTGGTGGATATGCTATCCGGTATGCTGCCACGTCCACCAAAGTGGCAAAGTCACATGGTGTGGGGTGGAGACAACAGATGGCGAAAACAGTTGCTACGCACCTGGTTTTGCTGACTGGCGCAATAATATTCATCTGCCCCTTTATCTGGCTTGTATCGACCTCATTCAAAGAAGAGGATCAGATTTTCAAGTATCCCCCGGTGTGGGTGCCGACACGGCAGGTGCAGGTAAAGCTGGATGGCAAGAAATGCGGGCTCTCCCGGGTGGTTATCGACGGGAAGAATGTGAAAGTAGCTGAAATCCTTGATTTAGACGACGGAAGTAAAAAGGTTAAGGTACTCGCCGGGCAGCCGCATGCCGGTGAGATCATGACCGTTAATATGGAGAAACTTTCCAAAATCAGGAAATTCGGTCTGAGATGGGAGAACTATACCGACGCCCTGGACTTCGTGCCGAAAGGTACACATAAGGGCCTGCTTTACCTTTGGAATACGCTGTATGTGACAATCCTCAGCGTCCTGGGCACCCTTATTTCCAGCTCGATGGTGGCATATTCATTCGCTCGGTTGAAGTGGCCTGGGAAAGAACTGTTCTTCGCACTGCTGCTGGCGACAATGATGCTGCCCGGCGCGGTTACTATGATGCCTGTGTTCTTGATCTTCCGGTCTCTTGGATGGGTGGATACACTGCGTCCACTCTGGGTCCCCACGTTCTTCGGTGGCGCATTCAGCGTCTTCCTGCTCAGACAGTTCTTCATGACTATACCTCAAGAGCTTGAAGAAGCAGCAAGGATCGATGGCGCCGGATACTGGACAACCTTTTGGAAGATCATGATCCAACAAGTAAAACCCGCCCTTGCAGCGGTGGCAATCATGACCTTCATGGGCTCATGGAACAACTTCATGGGGCCGTTGATTTACCTGAACTCTCCAGAAAAAATGACCTTGGCCTACGCTCTCCAGCTCTTCCAGGGCGAACACTCCGCGGAGTTCGGAATGGTTATGGCCGCGTCGACCATGGTAATGATCCCAGTGCTCCTCCTGTTCTTCTTCACGCAGAGGTACTTCATTGAGGGAGTGACGCTGACGGGAATCAAAGGGTGAGGAATACGAATTCATCCTTATAATGTTGTGACAATCACAGGTGAGGCCCGAGGTTCTTTCTGGAGCTTCGGGCTGAATCTTCAGCATGCTGCTTGCACAGGCTTTCACTCATCCGCCTCGATCGCGGCCTTGGTGGCGACGTAAACATTACTACCGACCTCCCTGACTTTTGCAGAGAGTGCCCCGACATTCACAATTTGCCCACTGCCCTTGTTACGTATCATCTTGATGGCTTCTCGCATGCATGTCAGGTAACCCATGATATTTACGCGCGGCTGGATTAGGCTGAATAGTGGTTAAAGGGAAGATCTCGTTGAAATGATATTAGATGTTGTATACTCCTAACTCACAAATGCGAGAACTACTCTACAGACTTGACAACTAATTAATTAATGTGGTAGATTCCAGTATACTGTAGCGATCAGGCTTATGTGTCACAGATAATAGTTGTTCGTGCTCTCCACATATAGAACGTGCACAAATGCCTGCTGGATTGGGAGGACACGGGCATGTCTTTCAGCAAATGTAGGTTGTGCCATTATGCTGTTGCAATCATCTTGTTTGCTCTCCTTGTGGCTGGGCCACTATCGGCAGCGCCGCGCGGGTTGAGTCTGCTCACGCCAAACGGCGGCGAAGTATACCAGCCTGGAGAGACTGTGCAGGTGTGCTGGTCCTGTTCCGGTGGGTGGCAGACAGGTGACACCGTGAGGCTGGAATACTCCAGTAACACGGGCACGACGTGGAACCAGATCTCCGGTGCGCAATCTCTATCCTACACCGTGGGCTCGTTCGCATGGAACACCACAGGACTGACCGCATCAACGCAGTATCTGGTCAAGGCTACAAGCGTTGGTCATGAGAATACCAGTGATACCTCGGACTCCGTCTTTACGTTCTTTATTGACACAAAACCTCCGACGGTTACGCACACCAGACTGTATGATATTCCCGCTGGGGCGGGGCCGTACAGGGTCTGCGCGACAGCAACTGATGACCACGGCATTGCCTCAGTAAAACTTTACTGGAGCAAGAATGGCGGTCCAATCACAGAAGCGTCGATGAGCCCCAGCGGTAATCCGAACGATTACAGCGCTGATATCCCTGGTCCGGCGCTGTCTTGTGATGAGTTTCGATATTACATAGAGACAACAGATACTTCTTATAACCCTAACATCACTCGCCTGCCTGCCGGTGCGCCTACGGAAACCTATCGAGTAGGAGTAGCAACACAGTGTACTCAGGTTGTCGGCGCCACCACCGCCACCACCGTCGCTGGTCCGCTGATGTGCGGCAACATTTTTTACTGCTCGGCATCCTCGGAACTGCTGGAGTTCTCACAGTATTTAAATCTACCTACAAACCTGTCCGGGCCAACAGAACTCAGATTCGTTGTCTACGAATCTCCGCGCCCATACGGCGATGGCACATTCACCAAGCTATTGGAGAAATCGGTTAGCACCCTGGAATCGGGCACTATGATGTATAGTTCAGGGCCGATAAATGTGCACATGGTCCAAGGACGGTCGTATCTCATTGCGGTGGCGTGGCAATTGAGTGGAGTAACCGCTTATTATGGTTACGACTCCAGTGTTGATTCGGCCGACTTTGGAGTGATCAAGTATAGCTTTGATTCAACGGTCTATCCTCCGCCATCAATTACTCAACACTCGGGATTTTACTTTTCACGCTTTAATCAGAGCCTAACATTCTGCTTAGATAGCCGTGGTCTTGCAATACAGTTCCCTACTGACAACATGTATTACTGGATCGAGCCTGGTACAGTCGTTCCAGTGACATGGAAACCTACGGGAAGTTGCTGGCAACCGGCAGATACCGTGCGTCTGGAATACTCGACCAATTCTGGGACTACTTGGGCACCAATCGTCGGGGCTGAAAACCTGCCCTGCGAAGCCGGATCGTTCAACTGGGATACCACTGGATACCCCACTTCGCTCGACTATCTTGTCCGGGTGGTTTGGAATGCGGACTCGACTGTCGAAGACCGATGCGATACTGATTTCACATTAAATTGGGATACTACGGGTCCTAGCTTTTCATCTCTTGATAAGCCGTTACAAGACACAGGCAAACTCTGGTGGCCATTTGATGTATTGGTAAGCTTGTGGGACAGCGTCGGGACGGACACGGTGACACTGTACTGGAGCTTAAATGGTGGGCCATTCACGGCAGTACCTATGACGACTTCCGACCCGTCCGGCAGCTGGCAATCGTACAAGGCGTCAATACCAGGGCCGCTGCGCATCGGCGATCAGGTGTGCTATTACGTTGAAGCCAGCGACGTTGCCAAAGCCCGCAATGTATCGCATGAGCCGGCCAATGCACCTATTGACCTGCATTGTTTCAACATAACTCAGTGTGGGGCTGATACGGTGGGGGCTGGATATATTGCTAGTTTGATGTCCTCATACACTGCAACTAATGTATTCGAATGCACCGCTGATAGTGACCTGACGCAGATCGAACAATACCTGGAAATCGTGTCCGGTAGTGAGCTTCGATTTGTTGTATACGAGTCGATCTCAGGTGCACCCTACACTAAGATCCATGAGAACACCATCACTAACCCGCCCGTTGCCACACGAGTCTGGCACAGCTCTGGGCCGATATCGGTTCGACTGCTGAGCGGGAGGTCCTACATGATTGGGGTCGCCTGGCCGGCTGCAGCCTACGCTTACTATGATTACGACACTCCCCCATCTACATCATTTGGCTATTGGAACTGCTCCTATTACGGGTCGTGCCCACCGCAAGCGACTACTTCCGGCTCTTTCTACACGTCTACTGACGTCCTTTACCAGCGCCTGACATCCTGCCGCATCTTGCGCACTGTTACGTGCAGCGCTCCCAACGGGGGAGGCATCTACGAACCAGGTAATTCGATCGGCATCTCCTGGGCTACACTGGGTGTTGCGTGGGAGTCTTCTGATACTGTAAAACTGGAATACTCTACAGATAGTGGTTCTACATGGAATCTCATCTCTGGTGCGGGATCGCTTCCCTATAATTTAGGATCGTATGCATGGGACACCACTGGATATCCAGGGTCCGATCATTACAGAGTCAGGGTCGTCTTCAATGGCGACAGCTCTATTAACGATAACTGCGATGTTGACTTCAGTCTCAGGACTGATAGCACACCGCCTGTGATTGTCCACACACCGCTTGTGGACACGGCAGTTCTCTATGGATCCTATAAAGTCAGCGCAGTCGTTACGGACAACTACAAGATGGGGAATGTCACACTTTACTGGCGTAGAAATGGCGACGATTTCACTGCTGTCACAATGCCTCCTACCGGCAACCCGAATGAATATAGCGCGGACATACCATCTGCAGGGAAAATTGGGGACACTTACTGCTATTATATCCAGGTGGTTGATGGCTCGCTTGCGGGGAATATAATCACCGAACCGGCTGGCGCACCTGGGCAGCCCCATTGCTTCACGACCGTAGCGTGTGCCGTGGATGTGTTAGGCACAGGTTTAGCATCTGCTACATACACAGAGAATCTGTGTGGGAATGTTTTTAATTGTTCCGTAACTTCAGAACTCAAGGAAATTCGGCAGCATCTAAATATTAGCAGTGCCAGCTCCCTGGTATTCTACATTTACGAGTATGTGCCATCGTCGGGTACTTATACTGTCAAAGCATCTTACACGGTTCAAAACCCCGGCACCGGTGACGCCTGGTACAGCAGTGGACCGATATCTTTCAACCTGCTGAGCGGTTACAAGTATCGGATATGCGTATATATACAGGGGACGGCAACGGCTTATTATGATCTTACCGGACACCCAATCTCAACGGCAATTGGCAATTCCAGCTACGGTTATGGCCTCGTGTCCGGAAGTGCGGTTTTTCATCAGGAATTGACGAGTTGCCGGACACCTTGTGGGATCACGCTGACAAGCTTTAACAGCGGCGGATACTACGAACCGGGAAGTGAATCTTGTCCCAAAGCGGTTCTTATGGCTTGGAGTTATTACGGGGTCAACTGGCGGAAATCAGATACAGTTAGACTCGAGTATTCTAATGACAGTGGCGGCACGTGGAATCAGATCCCGGGAGCTGAAGCATTGGCTTATCCTACGGCGAGTTACAACTGGAATACATCGGGTTTTCCCGAGTTAGATCACTATAGGGTTAGAGTCGTCTTTAATGCTGATAGCTTGGTCAGTGATGTATCAGATAATGATTTTATTTTGAAATGGGATACCACACCTCCTGTCGTGACCCACACTCCACTGCAGGATACAGACAACTGGAATGCGTCAACATACCAGGTCAGTGCCGGTGTTACTGATGATCGATGGATCAACTCTGTTACCCTCTACTATAGCAGGAATGGGAGTGCTTACTCATCTGTTGCAATGGGCGGCAGCACTACATTCAGCGGCAATATACCTGGGGGTTATAAGATCGGAGATACCTACAGCTATTACATAGTTGCCAAGGACGGCTCCTGTGCCATGAACACGACACGAATGCCGGCAGAAGGTGCTTATCAGTTCAAGTCGATTGCGACTCTGGATCGGTTTACGCAGCAGAACGGGTTGCATGACCTGAACAACACGTGTGTTACATTTACCCCGAACGGAGCTCCGGACTTCTACACGGCGTGCACACGACCGATACTTACCCTGCCTACAGATCCTGTTGACGGCACGACGCTTTCGCTCACCAACAATGGCTATCAACAGGTAACCCTGGCCGACAATGCACAGGTTTCCATTTACGGAAATCTTTTTGGTAGTTTCTATATTGGGAGCGATGGCTACGTCTCTTTTGGCTCAACCGGTACTACCTATAGGTATCTTGCAGATCATTTCGCGTGCAAGCGAATATCAGGCCTTATGTGCGATCTCAACCCCGCCGCCGGAGGATCGGTAAGTTGGAAGCAGCTTGCCGACAGAGTTGCCGTCACTTATCTCAACGTTCCGTATTACGGAACCACCACGCAGAATACTTTCCAGATCGAGATGTTCTTCGACGGCAAGATTGCACTGTCTTACCTTGGAATCCAATATTCAAGTGCTATTACAGGTCTTTCCGCAGGAACTGGCACTCCCACTAATTTCATCACAAGTGACTTCTCAGCCTATCCGCAGTGCTGCCCCGGTGATATTGTGCTTGAAGATTCAATTGCACCGGCAGATGATAAGGCTATGGATTTTGGACGGATCGATAGCGGCCTAAGCCGCCGCGAGCGTGTGACTCTCCGAAACACATCGCAATGTGAACTGCTGGTGAAGGATATCCGAATCACCGAGTATACAGAGGATTTCAACGATGGCTTCGCCCAAAATTGGCGCGAACTCAATGATGCTGACTGGAATGTGGTGAATGGCCAATATGTTGCCTCAACGACAAGTTCAAGCGTAGATATGATTTCCATATATGAAGGAGATGTCTTTAACGACTTCTACTGGGAAGTGAGTGCCAGAATATTGCACCCGGGCTACATGCCAATATTGATTTTTCGCGTTACTCCGGACTTCCAGATTTATCCTGTTGTAGGGTCAGGATATTTGTTCTTAGTGTCGATGAGCTGTGGCGTACCTGACTTCGGAATATACAGGCAGATTAATGGCAAGATAATAATGATGGCAAGTGGTCGCTGGAGCTACGGTGTTACAGGCGGCACTTACAAGCTAGCAGTGAATGCTGTAGGCCCCCTGCTACAGTTTTTTATCAATGGTATCAAGGTAGCTGAGGTAACCGATTCTTCGCTCTCTTCGGGAATGCTTGGCCTCTCTGTACTTAATGATTATACTTCCACATTCGATGATATCGTTGTCACACAACCTCTGGGCACGACGCTTCCACAGGCGCGTGGATTCAGCCTGGAGAGATTACCAACACTTCCACTTATGCTCGCTGCAGGTGGCAGTATTGACTTTGACGCGATCTTCGCACCAACCTGGGGCGGGCCTCGGTCCACAAACATATTCATCGACACGTCGGATCCCGACCAACCCACGGCCAAGCTCAGGCTCTCCGGCACAGGCATCTCAACCCAGAAGTGCTCCAGCCTGAAGAGCCTGCGAGATGGCGGCCCTGTTGGCATCACGGGAGGTCGTGTGAGCGCGGTTTTTGCTGACAGGTTCTATATCCAGGATGACGATCGCACTGGTGGAATTGGCGTCCTGTGGGGTGGATCAATGCCGGCTGAGGGGAACCTTGTTACAGTGGTGGGATCGATGACTACACAATCCGGCGAGCGCCTGATTAGTGCGACTGAGGTGACGGCTGCTGGACAGCAGTCTGCCCCGTAGCTGGTGTAATTGCAGCAAAGCAATAGAATCTGCGGGATATATTAAGTTAGAAGACTAAAATCAAAATAGGGCTGATGTGTCCACTCAGCCCTTTATTACTGATCTTTACGCACAAAAAATGGCGGAGAGGCCGGGATTCGAACCCGGGACCCGGTTTAATCCGAGTACTCACTTAGCAGGCGAGCGCTTTCGACCACTCAGCCACCTCTCCGCATCTGTGGATATTTTACCATGTCAGGGGATACATATCAAGAAACTTTTTGTGGAGGTTGAAAAGACTGCCGGCAACTTATGTGCCGGCAGTATTCGGCTATGGTGAATAATACGGGGTAGCCCGTATTATTCGTAATCATATTGAATACTGCATTACTGCTTGCAGTATTCGGCTATGGTGAATAATACGGGTTAGAATGTTTCTTCCTCTTCGTAGCTCATTTCGGATTCGGAAGAGTACATCTCCGGGTCTATATCAAACTCCTCTTTGCACTCCTCACTGCAGAAGCAATAGTGCTTTCCACGATAGTCGGTGCAAGCGACGGCGTGTTCTTCAGCTACTACCATACCGCATACCGGATCGACAGGCATCTTGGCCACCTCCTATATCGTTGTGCGTAATGGAGGTTCCCAAACTGCGTGCCGTCAAAACGCTATTTCCACACTCCGCATACTATTCAAAAGGCGTGTCTATCGACTTGCCTTCTTTGGACGAGCGCTCGGCGTAATCGATGACCATTATTACCCTGCGAGCTTCCTCTGCCTTAACTTCCAGATCCTTGCTTTCCAACAGGTGAGCGGCCAGATTTGGATACCAGTTCTGCCAGGTGCCATCCTGATATTTCACTTCCATCTCCGCAGGATAACCATCGACATTTATGAATGCCTTGAAGCTGCCTTTCCAGTC
Source organism: bacterium (assembly GCA_021373255.1). GTDB lineage: Bacteria > Armatimonadota > UBA5829 > UBA5829 > UBA5829 > UBA5829. The sequence goes on along the minus strand of JAJFTD010000134.1, from coordinate 5,672 downwards.
GTCGGTAATTGCGCCCTTTGTGCCCAGAATTCTCCACCTGGGCTTGCCGGCCATGGCTATGGATGAGATTGTGATGTCAGCCACTGAGCCATCATCGAACCGAACTATGGCCTGAGTCTCGTCCTCATTAGTGATATCTTGCCAGACACGTTTGTGGAAGAAGCCGGTAACATTCTTGATCTTGTGACCGTGGTGCAGGTTCAGAGTCCAGTCGATAATGTGCGCGCCCCAATCGTAGAAACACCCGCCGGACACCTCCTTGATACTGCGCCACCACGTACCGGGGTGATTGTAACCGCCCATGAACGCCTCAATGCGGAATACATCGCCGATCATCCCCTTGTCTATGAACTCTCTGATAGCCTTGTAATCGCCATCGTGGCGGCGGTTGTGGAAGACCGTGAGCAGAACGTCCTTTTTCTTAGCCAGTTCGATCATGGCAGTAGCTTCCTGGGTTGTAATGCACATCGGCTTCTCAAGGACTACACCCTTGCCTGCCTCCAACGCAGCCATAGCCACGGGGTAATGGAGGTTATGCGGAAGAATAATGACCACGCAGTCTATGTCATTACTCTTGAACATCTCCTTGGCATTGTTGTAGGTCTTGATGCCCGGGAAGTCTTGCTCAGCAATCGCAGTCCTCGCCGGATCGACATCACAGACAGCAGTTACTCGCATACCCTTACAACCGTTAATGGACTCACCATGGAGCTTGCCCATGTTAAATGCGCCACCATACCCGATAATGCCCCACTTCACTTCACTTAACTTAGCCAACTTACTACACTCCTTGCCTGTCCTGAATTCCAGGCTTGTATTCATTAGACACGTATGTGTTCCGCAGAGCGAGTTATCCTCCTCCGTGAATTCCCGCTAATTGCAGGAAATTGGGAGGTGGCGGGGAAGCATATTATATTACCTTTGCTGGCTGGATAAAGAAAGGCTCACTATGGCTGATGCAGTGACAACTAATAACGTGCACGCGAGTAGGCGGGTTGGTCAGCCAATATTTGTGTTGATCGTTCTCCTGCTTGCCATAATAACGACTGTATGGTTTTACACTCGTGATGTGACTCGATCCATCAAGCCAAATGTGGTATCCATACGTGCAATTGATGCTCACGGCCGCACTATTCACCTGGCAGCAGGATTCCTCGTAGCAGTGGACCAACTGGTTGCCAACCGACATATAGTCCTGGGGGCCAGGCAGATCATTGTGGAAATGGCTTCTGGAGATAAGTGCGATGTGGTGGGTGTGGTTGCTGAAAATGCGCAAGCGGACTTAATCAAGCTGCGTGTCCGGGCTCCGAAGAAAGTGCATGCTCATGAAATCAGCAAGACTCGACCATTGTCTGGTGAAGCTGTGCTTGTGGTGGGGCCAAACGGCCGTGTGTCTCGGAACAGGATAACTTATGTACAAGAGTTCGATGGATTTGGCTCAGTTGCTCATCTTCAAAAGCACACTTCATTGACGTCCAGCGGCAGTCTGGTATTGAACCTCAAAGGGAAACTAGTCGGGTTGATTATATCTCGCCAGCTCGATGGTCAGCGGCTTCAATTTGTTGTTTTCTCTGAGCACTTGCGCAAGATGAGGCCAGAGAAGCTGCGAGCGCTGACCGATTATCTTGCGACAAACAAACTGGAGTGGCCGGATACAGCGAAAGGTTTTCATGCTAAGGGTCTCGTGTTTCTTTTTGGAGGTTATCCCAAGCCTGCACTTCCATATTTTGAGCGTGCCATTCAACTCAACCCCCGATATCCTGAAGCCTGGTGCAGGGTTGGGCACTGTCTCTACAAAATGGGCCGAGATAAAAAGGCTGCAATCTGCTATAAACGTGCTTTGCAGTTAAGGCCGCGTTATTTCCTTGCCCATCATGGTTTGGGATATCTCTATCTTGGCCAAAAGCGGTATTCTGCAGCTATTGCTGAGTTAAGAATAGCTATTCAGATACATCCACATGATAACCAGCCATATCTGGGGCTAGTCCTGGTATATGGCAAACAGAAGAATTATAAGGCAGCACTCAAAGCTTCAAAGCGTGCAGTTGCGCTGGATCACAGCGATGTTTTCGCTCAATGCTGCCTTGGTTACTGTTACGAATATCTGAAGGACTATCAATCCGCCGTAGATACTTTTCGAACTGCCATCCAGATCAATCCCAATTATATCGCTAGTTATAAAGGGCTTGCTGTCACATACGAGGACACGGGTCGCTATAATGATGCTGTGAAAATCCTGGAATCTGCCGTACGCATTAACCCGGATAGTGCTAAGGTTTACATTTCACTGGGTTACGCTTATACCTACATCCGGCGTTATGAAAAGGCTCTGAATGCATTTAAAAGAGCGACAGAGTTGGATCCTCATGATGGCCAGACGTTTATTGAATTAGCGGCGGTCTATGAGAAGTTGAATGCTAACGATCAGGCACTGCGTGCGTGCAAACAGGCGGTGCGGTTGATGCCGAAGTCGGCTGAGGCATACGATAATCTTGGCTACTATTACAATAATATTCATGATACCCGGAAATCAATCGATGCATACAAGCATGTAGTTCAGCTAGATCCTAAGTATGTCAAAGCATACATCAACATCGGTGTTGGCTATTGTGAGTTGAAAGATTACAAGAGTGCAGAGGTTGCGGTAAAGAAAGCCATCTCTATTAACCCAAAGTATGCCAACGGATATGGTTACCTCGGTTGGGTTTATCAGTGGCAACATCGGCAAGCAGATGCGATAAACTCCTATAATACTGCAGTGCGTCTGGATCCGTCAGATGCCAATTCTCACTATGCGTTAGGTAAAATTTACCTGCATCAGAAGAAGATCAGCCTTGCATGTCGCGAAAGAGATATTCTTCAAAAGATCGACCCAAAACGAGCCGTCAAGCTTGGCAGGATGATATTCACCCGTAGAATGTTCAAGAGATAAAGCAAGCTCCGTATTTTGCGGTTGATAACGCCCTTCGCCGTAGGTCCGTATATAATAGGGAGAGTTTTATTATGCGATCCTCCCTGTCAGCTATTTTAGAAGGAGCTATCTGATTGTTATGAGAAGAGCATTATTGATTGCTGTTGCGCTGCTGGTCTTGATTGCGGCGGCTGTGCCTGTGTTTGCGAAGGTTACATCGTCGGGCATTCTCAGCCGTGTGAAGACGGTCGAGTCGAGTGTTAAAGATTTGCGAGCCGATATGGTTATTACTGAGGCCAACAAGAAGAACGTTTCTGGAATGGGCGAGGGGTATGGTGACATTCTCCGCTTGCAGAAGGCGGTAATATCGTATAAGAGTCCTAATCTGATTCGATACGATGGCTATGCCGAGGGCATCAAGGCTGCATATATTCAGAATGGCTACAACAAACTCATTCTCGCTGCTATGATCAGGCAAAAGGAAAATGTGAAGAACGCTCCCGGTAAGCGGCAGGACAGCCTTGACCTTGGGTTCCTCAACAGCGATCTTTGGAAAGACAATCATGTGACCGTGGTCTCCACCGGCAAAAATGGTGTGGTTAAGCTCAATTTCGATCCCAAGTTCGGTGGTACGGACAAGCGGCACGATTATGTGTGGGTGGATTCAAAAACGCTCAAGCTGGTAAAGCGCGAGAAGTATCGCGGTAATGGTGAGATGCGGCTGCGGACTGTGTATAGCAGTTATCAGACCATTGGCGGCAAACTTCCCATCGCGACCATGGCTACATTGTATGATGGCGGCGGTCGTGAGCTTGGCAGCATTAAATATAAGAATGTAAAGGCCAATACCGGCCTTAGCAATGCGCTGTTTTCTATGAACCAGCGGTAGTATGAAAGGATAATAATGGAAGAAAACAAAGCCTGCGAAGGCTGCGAATCGAAAAGCACGTGCAGCGGCACCTGCCCGTCGTCGGAAGAAACCATAGAACAAGTCCTCGAAAAGATGGCGATGGACGAGCAGCTCCGCAAGATCAAGCACAAGATAATAGTCCTATCGGGTAAGGGTGGGGTGGGGAAGAGCACCGTTTCAGCCAACCTCGCCGTATCTCTTGCCCTTGCAGGTAAAAAGGTCGGCCTGCTCGATGTGGACATACACGGCCCCAGCATCCCACGGTTGCTGCATTTGGAAAACGAGACTGTCGTGTCTGATGGACTCAAAATCATCCCGAGCACTGTTGGTGAGAATCTCAAGGTGATGTCCATAGGATTTCTCTTGCCTGACCAGGAGGATGCGATAATCTGGCGTGGGCCGATGAAATACTCGGTTATCAAACAGTTCATCTCAGATGTGGACTGGGGTGAGCTGGATTATCTAGTGGTAGACAGCCCTCCCGGCACAGGCGATGAGCCGCTTTCGGTGATCCAGCTTCTGGAGAATCCCGATGGTGCTGTGATCGTGACTACTCCCCAGGACCTCTCCACGGCGGATGTCCGGCGCTCGATCAATTTTTGCCACAAGATGAACCTTGCCGTGCTCGGCGTCATCGAGAACATGAGCGGTTTCATCTGCCCGCACTGTGGTGAGCGGACGGATATATTCAAGTCTGGTGGTGGTGAGAAGATGGCGAAGGAGATGGGAGTGCCGTTCCTGGGCAAAATCCCAATTGATCCCAAGATCGTCGAAGCCAGTGATTCCGGCACACCGTATATATATCATTACGCAAAGACAGAAGCTGCCAAGGCATTTGAGACAGTGATCCAGCCGCTTCTTGATATAGATAATGATGACTGACGCCGATTTCATGCGCCTGGCTATCACCAAGGCTTATGAAGGAATAGAGCAGGGCCAGACTCCCTTTGGGGCATGCATAGCCCGAGGGGGCGAGGTGATCACCTGTGTGCATAACAGTGTGTGGGCAAACACGGATATTACCGCTCACGCGGAGATAGCCGCGATACGTGACGCCTGCGTCCGGCTGGGTACTGTTGATCTTCAAGGGTGTGTGATTTACTCCACATGCGAGCCATGCCCGATGTGTTTCAGCGCGTGTCACTGGGCTGGGATTAGCCATATCTTCTACGGCGCCCAGATAGAGGACGCGCAGGGTGTGGGGTTTAGTGAACTCACGGTTTCCAACGCTGACCTTCGCCGGTTAGGCGGCAGCCCCGTTGAGCTTACCGGCGGCCTTTTGCGTGAAGAATGTGCCGAGATGATGAGATACTGGCAAGAGCAAGGGAAGAGCCCGGTCTATTAGCTCATAGACAAATTAAAAGGCACCCAACGCATTGCATTGGGTGCCCATAGTTCCTAAGAACTTATTATCAGTTTAAGGAAACTGACTACCAGCGTCGTCCACCGCCGCCGCCGAAGCCGCCGCCGCCACGACCACCGCCGCCGCCGTAGCCGCCGCGTCCGCCGCCGCCACCACTCCGCTCGGTCTTAGGCCGGGCTTCATTAACGGTGAGGGTTCTGCCAGCGAACTCTTTGCCATTAGTGGCGTCGATAGCAGCCTGCATATTCTCTTCAGGGATCTCCACAAACGCGAAGCCCTTGTCACCGATGACTCTTACTTCAGCGATCGGGCCGTAAGGCTCGAACAGTGTGCGAAGATCGTTCTCGGTAGTGCTGTAGGACATATTACCTACGTAAAGTGATTTGTTGGCCATTTAATTGCCATCCTTCTGGGCTACACCCAATGTTCTCAACGGAAGCACGTGGCACATTTGCCGTAAGCGGGGGATTCGATCAAGCGCAGAAGGT
>JAJFTD010000065.1 GCA_021373255.1 bacterium | reverse complement strand
TGGACAATCCAGGTCTGGCGGCTCGGTTCCGTGACGCAATTTTAAGAGCAATGTTGGGTATAGCTCAAGTGCTGGACGAAGAGGCCGGGTTAACTCCTGAAACCGCCAGACGCGGATTTGGGTTCGCGGACGATAACTGTTACCTGCTCACACCCGATATGTACGAGTTCTTCGGCTACCCGATACTTAAAGCCATATTCGAGCGCTTCTCACCAAATCCGGGAGATAGTCGATTCCAGCATTCAGACTCGGCCATGGCTCACCTGCTGCCTTTGTTAGGTTCGTTGAACATGACCGGTGTCAACTTCGGCCCAACGGTTTCTGCCGCAGAAATACGCGAACATATACCAAATGCTGTCATCTTCGGCCAACTGGCGCCATTCACATTCAGCCGCAATAAAGAAGAGCAGATACTTGGCGAACTGTTCCGTGACTTTGAGGTGTCACGAGAGCATAGGGGGCTGATATTCGCTACCGCCGGTTCCATTAACAACGGATCGCGACTTACAGGGATGCGTTTGATCATGTCCGCGATTCAGCACTTCTGTCGCTACGACCAATAATCAGATTGCTCATAATAGGAGAAGTTAACAGATGAGTATCGCTTTCAGCCGCGAGCAATGGGTGGACGTGAAAGAGAACGCCCGCAGATGGTGGGCTGGTGAACTCGAACGCCCATTGATGCAACTTGTTGTTCCGAGCCGTGACCCAGGACGTCCTGAGCCAAAACTGCCGAGTTATGCGTTCACAGCATTTTATGATCTGTCGATACCGGCAGAAGATATAGTGGACCGTTGGGACTACGATCTTTCTACGATGGAATATGTTGGAGACGGGTTCCCCAGCATCTGGCCCAACTTCGGCCCGGGTGTAATTGCAGCATTAATGGGTTGCGAGCTTGAGTGCGGCAACGATACGGTGTGGTTCCACCCCAAAGAGATCAAAGAAATTGCGGAGATCAGCTTCAAATACAATCCAGATAATATCTGGCTGCATCGTATAAAAGACATCTGCCGAGCAGCTGTAGAGCGTTGGGAGGGACTGGTTCAAGTCGGCATGACCGACCTCGGCGGCAACCTGGACATACTCTCATCGTTCCGGCCCAGCGAGAGGCTGCTGCTTGATCTCTACGACTATCCCGAAGAAGTGAAGCGGCTGACATGGGAAGCGCATGAGATGTGGTGGAAGTATTTTGATGAGATAAACACCGTTTTACAGCCAACCAATCCAGGCTATACTGCATGGGCCCCGATGTTCTCCGAAGAGCCGTATTATATACTGCAGTGCGATTTCTGCTATATGATCGGGCCGGAGACATTCGATGAGTTTGTGAAACCTGAGCTGGCAGCTTCATGCAAGCGCCTGACCAACCCGTTCTACCATCTCGATGGACCGGGCGAGCTTCCACACCTGGACTCGCTGCTCTCGATTCCTGAACTCAAAGGGATTCAATGGATCGCTGGTACCAACAACATACACGCAGATGAGCAGTGGCCGGTTGTTTATCGCAAAGTTCGCGATGCTGGAAAGTTGATACAGACATCAAGCTATGACAACAACTTCGAACCTCTAGTAGCATACCTCGGCAGCGGCAAGGGTATTATACTCTTGGGCTCGGCAGCAAGCATAGATGAGGCACGCAGCCTGGTAAAAAAATACGGCGCGGATTGATCATAGGGTCACAAAATCATAAAGTTAAAAGGTTGGAAAGAAGACGTTCGGGCAAATCTCTGATCTGCGTCGAAAAGGATGAAATAGGGTTTCCTGACTCCATTAGGTCTTGCTGATAGGCATATGCTGTAATCATGTATGCGTTATGTGGTGGCATCAGGAGATGCCGTTTGGCTAATCCGGGCCACATCGGAGATGTGCCCGAACTATACCAACCTTGTGACCTTATGACTTTCAAACCTTTTGCCCCAGCGTTTGACACTCGCTGTTTGCTCGTGCTAGACTACGGGAAAATTCGCCTTAACATGGAGTTTTATGGATTGGCTATGCCGGTTGAGATGAGAGAGATGCGACGGGAAGATATCCCGAGGGTCATGGAGATCGAGAGGGAGTGTTTCCCGACCCCTTGGCACGAGAGCGCCTATATAACTGAGCTGGCGAACCGATCCGCTTATTATGTAGTCGCCTGTAAGGATGGCCGTATTACCGGTTTCGCTGGGATGTGGATAATCATGGACGAAGCCCACATCACCACTATCGGTGTCGCACGAGATAGCCGTGGGGAAAAGATTGGCGAACGGCTGCTTGTAGGGCTGCTTGAGGAAGCCATTTACCGTGGAGCCAAGCGCGCCACCCTTGAGGTAAGGCAGAGCAATGAGGTGGCTCAGAACCTTTACCGCAAATACGAATTCGCCCCAGCAGCCATTAGGCGAGGATATTACACCGATAACCACGAGAACGCCGTTGTGATGTGGATTGATGACATGAGCGCGCCCACGTGGAGAAAGAAATATCGAACACTCAAACAGGAACTGAACTGCGCAAAGGTCACCGATACACCAACGGAGGATGTTACTTGAAAATACTTGGAATTGAAACGAGCTGCGATGAAACCAGTGCGGCAGTTATTGAAGACGGCCGTAATATACTTTCTAATGTAATAGCTTCTCAGACCGATGTGCACAAACGTTTCGGCGGGGTAGTACCTGAAGTAGCCTCGCGAATGCATGTTGAGCTTATAATGCCCACAATTCAAGAGGCGCTGGACAAAGCTGAAAGCACTCTTGAAAATATTGACGCAATTGCCGTAATCAACAGGCCGGGGCTGATCGGTGCGTTGATCGTGGGCGTGGCAGCGGCAAAGACTATGGCATTCGCTGCAAATCTTCCGTTGATAGCAATCCACCACATCGAAGGCCACATCTACGCTAACTGGCTTGTTAACCCGGATATTCAGTTTCCGGTGGTCTGCCTGGTAGTATCGGGCGGGCACTCGGATTTGATATATATGTCCGGCCACGGCAAGTATGAAATCCTCGCTCGAACCCGTGATGATGCTGCGGGAGAAGCCTTTGATAAGTCCGCTAGAGTGATGGGCCTTAGCTACCCCGGCGGGCCGCAGATCGATAAACTTGCAAAGGAAGGCAACCCACACGCCGTGCACTTCCCGCGCGCTAAGATGGGCGACAGCCTCGACTTCAGCTTCAGCGGTCTCAAGACTGCGGTCATCCGCTATATGGAGGGAATAGAAGCCAAGCCGCCTCTACCTGACCTTGCAGCGAGCTTTCAGCAAGCCGTTGTGGACGTGCTGGTGGAGAACACATTCCGCGCGGCACAGGAACGCGGGGTCAAACAGGTCCTTATGGCCGGAGGTGTCGCCGCGAACAGTGGGCTGCAGTCAGCGATGAAAGCCAGGGGACAGGAACTCGGCATAGCCGTGAGCGCTCCCCCACCCATTCTGTGCACAGACAACGCCGCAATGGCCGCCGCCGCCGCATACTTTGCCTACGAACGAGGAGAAACATCCGGTTTGGATTTGGATTCGTTTGCATCAGAGCCTATTGGAAAGAGGGCTTCGTAGGGTGACAAGTGACGGGTGCCGGATTAGGAGAGGCTAGCTGCGATTCATGGATTCTAATCTTGTGAAGGGCTACCAGGCCGCTGTGGAGTTGGCGGGAGAGCAGTTGCGTAATGCTGATCCTGCGGAGCTTGCCGGGCGGTGTGGAGGCGTATTTGATGATGCTGCACGGACGGTTGTAGTAGAATATCTCAACAGGCAATATACGGTGACTTGGCCGGAGATCGAGGCGCACAGGGTTGGGGCTGACGACGAAGTGCCCCTCCCTACCCGTGTACTTCTCTTAAATTACGTTCTTTACGCACACAAGACCCCATCGACCGGTGAGATGATAGCCTATAGAGACATCCCCGGCGCGGCAACCTATGAACCCAGCTTTCAAAAGCGCGCAGTGGCACCATTGGTAAAGACATTCGACGGCAAGCCTGAACTGCTCTACTCGGCTGCAGAAAAGATCGGCGGCTGGAGGGGGAGTGTGGCAGACGCATCAGTCGTGCTGCGGGTCCTGCCGCTGCTGGAGGTCACCTACGGTATCTGGCACTCCGACGAAGAAGCCCCAGCCAGTGGGGTGATACTCTTCGAGTCGTCAGTCCGGCGGCTTATGAGCCCGGAGTGCATAATCGTAGCCGCCAGCAGCGGGGTATATGATATGATCAAAGCTGCGTATTCTTGAACCCCGCGGTGGGCTTTATATACTACAGACTCAGAGGCGTGACGCTTCAGCTTCCGGCAGGGTACTTTACATCAAGTTATAGCAGTTGTCGGTATAGGTCTTGAAAGTCTGCCGGCCGATCACATGCAAATTAATAAAGCAATCGTTGCAGCGCGCGTTTTTATAATCAAGTTTATCGCTGCACTTTCTCAGCTAATGCCGCCCCCATGATCATGTTTGCGGTACTTGTACTGGTCGTTATCTGCTGAGGCTTGAACCCGCGCACACTCCAGGGCGAATCAGGACCATCCGCGGGACCGTTCCAACAGCCGCCGTAATAACCATAAGGCGTTCTGGCATTCTTATAAATAGCATCAGCGGTCTTAAGGAGTATATCCTTGTGCTTTGCATCGATTCCCGGTAGACTCAGAACATCCCGCACCCAATACCCGGCGAATGTGCCGTTCGACCAGGCGTCTCTGTCGTTCAAGTAAATACCGTCTCTTGTCTCCTTTTGGAATATGCCCTCTGCCGTGCGAATCGCTCTTCGCAGGTATTTCTCATCCCCGGTAATACGATAGAGATACGCATGCACCACGGCCATGCCCATATTACCGCCGAAGAACGAGACGCTTCCACCTTCAAAAATGTCGTTCGGGCGGTCCGCAAGCTCTGGGCCGTCGCTTGTCCAGCCATAGTCGCACCAGTAGATGCCGTCCGGGCGTAGCAGATGACTTTCCACCCAGTTGTAACAGTTCATTGCCCTGTCGTGGAATGTCTTATCGCCCGTAGCCTTCCATATCTGCAAGGCGCACAAGATTTCGGCCGCCTGGCACAGCGATTTCATCTTGCGATTGTCGTATCTCATCCCGCCGCCGAAATCGTCATTGAGCCACCTCTTGAATGCGTTGTCAATCAATCCCTTAGCCACTTCCAACGCATAAGGATCACCCAGATCTTTATAGATTACCAGATACACCATCGAATCCCAGCCGCAGTCATCACACGCCGGATGGACGATACTACCGGCGGCTACGAGTTCTTCTTTTGTGAAGGTCTTTTTGATGTCACTCCACTCCGCCGCTATTCGACGCTTTGCAAGCGGATCTCCTGTGGCTTGATAATAGGTATCCATGGCGAATAACATTTGAGAACGTTCCCACATAGAGCCTTTGGGCATGGGCGAAGATGCAGCGCCATGGTATCCACCGTAGGTAGGAATGATATATCCCTCATCAGGGCCCCCGGTCCAGTAGTTCCTCAGCAGGTCATCCATCGCTGAGTCCGCCAGAACCCTATAATGACCTGGCTTTTCCACAGGGCTTTGGAACGTTATATTGGAGAACTCGATACTACCCCCGGAAGATCCGACTCCGAAGACAGCAATGGAGTTCAGTAATGCCTCGTCTATTTTCGGTGTGTCTTCTACGAACTCAAGCCCCTTGTTGCCATAAACTTTCACCCTGATGGAGTTGCCATTTCTTGAGATAGTAGCGTGATATGATGAGTCGCCACCCGGACGTCCGCCACCGACGGTATTCAGGAACAGTTGATCACGCAACTTTACCGTAATCAGAGATATCCCAGTTATATGATGCTCCACGCTTATTATGATCAGCGGCTTTCTAGTGGAATCGCCAAATACCAGCCTTGATGCGCCTATACCGTTTTTCATATCGGTAATGTTGATGTCGGCGGAGAGCGACCAGGTGTCGGCCGGTTTCACTGCAGTGTTCCACGCATAAGTGTCCCCATCGGCGACCACGGACAGCGAATCCTTTGCGGAAACAATCCAACCATTCGTAGCTTCCCAATCGAATTTACTGGCAGCATTGGGGCTTGTCCACGCAGGCAGAGTTATGCAAACGAGAGCAGTGGCTGCAATTGCAACTCGGGTGTAAATCTTGCAATATTTGAATATGTGCATCGTTTTGGTTCCTCAAATGAGTTGAGCGTAAAACTCTATTGGGGTGTTATGTCGCTTTGTTTACTCACGTAGAGTATTGGATTCAAAGTGGAATCGTTCTTCACACGGGAAGCAATTCCGGTCACGGCTACATAGGTCCACGAAGGATCGATCACCACTCCAGAGGAGACTAAACACTTCACCGGATTACTCGAATCGTCGTCGATTGTAAGCCAAGTCGGTGTAGCCGCTGGATCAATCGCAACTACTTTGCCCCACGTTCGCACCAGCAAGCCGGTGCTATCCAAGCCAACTCCACCCGGAAGAGACTTGTTCGTCAGCCCCAGAGCCTTAACACTTCCACTACCGGCAGGCTGCACCGATGTCGCGTCGATGTAATACTCACCAGTGGAATCGGTGTAGGCCAAACCAGTAACATTGACCCTGACACCGTCTGTGCTCACGCCATGCGACGGTTTCTGTACGCGGATGCCCGAGGTCCTGTTGTCCGTTTCGATGTAAAGGGTATTTGAATCTATCACACGTGAAACGATGGCTCCATTCACAGAAACCATTGCGCCGCAAGGCTGCTTCTTGGCATCACTGATTGACACGCCTGCCACAGCCACAGGCGCACCCAGCGAGACATTATCAACCAGGAAGCTGCCGGTCTGCAGTCTTTTGGCAGAATCCGTAATTCGGAAAGCAACCGAGGCATACGCCGCAGCCGGATCGAGTGTGAATGTCTGCGCGAATGTAGAATAGGTCGATGTGATTGGAGTTACGAAGTAGTCATGCGCCAGGAAAGGAGCGCCTGCCGAGTTAAATTCGATTACCTGACATGTGAGGCCAACATTACTGCCACCGCTTACCTTCCTGGCATGGAATGCCACTTGCAGCGGCTCACCAGGAATTACACAAATCCTGTTGTCCCACGTATCGAGGCCGATGTCTGTTGCTCCTCTTATGGATGTGACTGAGAACAGTGCGGCGTTTGAGCCGGACTGCGCATCGGGGCTGATACTTGCCGATGCGCTTCCTGCGCCGGCATTGAAGAACCGCCATTGAAGAAGCTGGCTGGATGAGTTCTCGAAGTCGCCGTTGAACAAACGGTTGCCATAGGTGACGTCTTCCAGCCTTGCATTGTCGATGTAGGTGCTCGCTCCGCCGCTGTTGGAAACGTCAAAACGAACGCACAGGTTATTTTCAGCGGGTGCAAGAAGGAGTTCCTCACCGAATGTCTGGAAGCTGGATGTGAGAAAGCCGCCCCAACTTTGCAAGTTATCCCGCGTCACGGTCTCATCTTGTAATGCATAGATATCTGACCTCAACGCAGACTCACCCGTATTATGTTTCGCATCAAAGAGCAGCCTGTAGATATGCTGGCCGGTCGCGGGAATCTTGTTCAACCACGTGTCAAGCGCGGAGTCGCCAGCATTGTTGTCCCAAGCCAGCAGCATACCGTCTCGCCCGCTGCTGTAGGTACCCGGAGTGCTGGTTTGAGTAACGTACCCGACTGCGCCGTTCACTGCGAACCATCGCCACGAACTCGGTTTATTTGACGTCCAGCTCTCGAAATCGCCGTTCCAGAGCAGATTTTCAGCCCCCACCGTGACTACCATAGAAACCGGCAGACATCCCTGACTGCTAAACCAGGTTTTCCACTCCTGCACCATGTCTATTTTAAGGTCATAAGTGCCCTTCGGCCAGTTGGCGGGGACTACGAAATTGATAATCGCCTCACCTCCCGCAGGCACAGTAGATTCCAGATAAGCTCTGGAATCGGTGCCACTGATCCTGTTTCCGGTTGCGATATCTTCCAGCCAAATCCCCACGCGCACTGGGTAAGAGGCATCGTTAGGATTCCAGGCGAGTGAACCGGTGTTGACAACGTGGATCGGTATAACCGTCTGCCCCGGCACAAGCGAAGTAGAGATGTTGTATGTCTTCAAAAATGTTTCGCCATATTTAGGCGCGGTATTGAACGGGTAGCATGCCGCAGCAGCCATAATGCCGACCGCATTCGCACTCGTCATTATCTGATTTGGATTATAGTTACCGGCTTGCGTCCAAGGGGTTGGCGTTCCCGTGCCGTCTGCATTGCCTATCGGACCGCCCCAGCACCCTCCGTAATATCCATCGGATGTGCGATCGAACTTATATATGGATACAGCGGTCTTTTGGAAATTAGCAACATCCTGGCTGCTTATGCCAGGCAAGGTCAACACTTCCAGGGCATATTCTGTTGCAAATGAACCGCTGCTCCAGAGGTCCATGTCGTCGATAAGCGCGCCATTCGGATCAGTGATATAGGCTCGTATAGCCGCCACGATATTCAGGGCATTCTGCCTGTACGAGTCATTACCCGTCAACCGATAATACCTGGCGTTCAACACTGCCATCATCAGGTTTCCACCCAGGTATGTTACGCTTCCAGCCTCATGAATCGCGTACATTCCTCCACTTGGGAGGCCATTGTGGTTAACGCTGTTCCAATAGAGATTATCCGAACGACGAAGGGTGTTTTGTATCCAGTTATAGCAATTGTCAGCGTAGGTCTTATATGTCTGATTTCCAGTCAACTCCCATAGCCTGAAGAAGCCCATAGCTATAGCTGACTGATATAGTGACTTCAATTGATAATGCGCATCGTTTGATGGATCGTTCCAGTAATCACTGTACCACATGCCCCCTGTGCCTGCCGGGTCATGCCATCTATTGTAAGCCGCAGTCGCAAGCCCTTCGGCGCATTGCAGAGCATATGGATCATTGGTCGCGTTATAGACCTTGAGAAACATCATCAAGCTCCACGCTGAATCATCCTGGCAGGGACTCGGAGTCACTGGATTAGCAAAGCCGCATGTTGGAAGCGCGCTTCCCCATTTGGACTTTACGTAATTCCAATGTGCCTGAACCTGCTGCTGATACTGAGTGTTCCCGGTTGCCTCATACATATTCTCAAGCACAAACAGAAACGTGGCATTTTCCCACAGATAGTCCCCCGGATTCCTTACTGATGCCAGCGGATCATATATGTGCCCATACGTGTAGCTGCCAACCCAGAAGTGTGAATTCAAGTCGGCTATGGCGGAATCGGTGATTGTCTGGTAGAAGCTGCCTGGCGCTATACCGCTGACAGTAACGGCTATTTTCAGTGGAGTACATCCCTGATCACTAAACCAGGTTTGCCATTCCTGTACCATATCCATTCTGAGGTTATAATTGCCTGCCGGCCAGTAGCTGGGAACAGTAAAGTTCATACTGGCTTGTCCACCCGGCGATACAACTGACGGCAGATACGCCCTGGCATTTGTGGTGCCAACTACCAGCCCGGTGGATGGATTTTCCAGCCAAATACCCACACGTACAGGATGTGTGTCATTCGGATTCCATGTAAACGTACCGTCGTTTTTAACGTGGATGGGGATCACGGTAGACCCACGAGTAAGAGTCGTGAGGATTTCTGATGTGTTAAGGAATGTAGCATCGTATGATCTCGCGTCAGCGGAGGCAGGCACGACTATCAGCATTGCACAAACCACCGCGTGAAGCAACAAATGTTTGATATTCATTCCGAAAACCTTCCAATCAGTGCTAACAAAACTAATACACTTTAACCGCTATTGTGCACGGGGTACATCCCTTATCACTGAACCATGCTTGCTTTCCACGCACCATGTCAATTTTGAGATTATAGCTACCTGCCGGCCAGTAGTCCGGCACTGTGAAGTTGACGTTCAATTCGTCGCCCATGGATACGGTTGATGATAATAAAGCTCGCGAATTTTTATCGCCGACAACTTTTCCGGTGGATGAATCTTCCAGCCATATTCCTACACTCACAGGACGTGATTTATCATTCGGGTCCCATTTGCGTGTGCCGGTGTTCAACACTTTTATAGGAATAACTGTAGCCCCACGAATCAACGTAGTAGGGATGTTGGAGGTTTTCAAGAACATCTCATCATAAGTATTAGCGGTGTTAAGTGGACAGCTTGCGGCACCAACCAGCATGCCGATAGCGCTGGCGCTTGTCATTATCTGGTTTGGAATATAGTTACCGGCTTTCGTCCAGGAGTTTTGAGTGCCCGTGCCGTCCGAGTTACCTATCGGGCCATTCCAGCATGCTCCGTAATATCCATCAGATGTACGGTCGAACGCATATATGGATGCAGCCGTTTTATGTAAACAATCAATATCCAGTTTGCTTATACCAGGTAAGGTCAACACTTCCAAGGCATATTCAGTTGCCCATGAACCGTTGGTCCAGAGGTCCATATCGTCGATGAAAGCGCCATCAGCATCGGTAACGTGAGCACGGATCGCCGCGACTGTTTTCAGAGCATTTTGCCTGTATGAATCATCACCTGTCAACCGGTAATACCGGGCGTTCAATATAGCCATCCCAATGTCTCCACCCAGGTATGTCACGCTTCCACCCTCGTGAATCGCGTACATTCCTCCAATTGGGAGGCCTTTGTGGTAAACACTGTTCCAGTAGAGACCATCTGTGCGCAGTAGATTCTTTTGCAGCCAGTTATAGCAGTCGTCGGCATAGTCTTTATAAGTCTGATTTCCGGTCAACTCCCACAGCTTGAAAAAGCCCATAGCCATAGCTGACTGATACAGCGACTTCAATTTATAATGGGTATCGTTTGACGGATCGTTCCAGAAATCACTGTACCACATGCCCCCACCTGCCGGGTCATGCCATCTATTGTAAGACATAGTCGCAAGCTCTTCGGCACATTTCAGAGCATGGGGATCATTGGTTGCGTTATAGATCTTGATAAACATCATCAAGCTCCATGCCGCATCATCCTGGCATGGACTCGGAGTCACGCCGTTCACCATGCCGCATGTTGCAAGTTTATCTCCCCACTTTGACTTTAAGTAATTCCAATGTGCCTGAACCTGGTCTCGATATTGAGGGTTTCCGGTTGCCTCGTACATATTCTCAAGCGCAAACAGGTAAATGCCACATTCCCACAGGTACCCGTTTGTATTCCTTGTCTGCCCCGTAGGATCATCTATATGGCCGGTGTTGTAACTCCCTTGCCAGTAATGCGAGTTCAGGTCTTTGATCGCTAAATCTGCTATTTTCTGGAAATAGCTCCCCGGAGTTCCTTTTTTCACGGTAACACGCACCTTAAGCGGAATCTTTGATGTGTTAAGGGATGTATTATCATAGCTCTTTGCACCGGCGCACGCTGGTGGAACTATCAACAGCAAATAGATAGCTACGAGACACGACAAGCATTTTACATTCATTACAGAACGAAACCTTTCCATCTAACCCGCATTATTCGTAATAAGATGCAGATGCTGCAGTAGTGCTTGCTGCACTTGGCTGCGGTGAATAATGCGGGCTAAGTCATCAGCCACCTCACAAGCTCCGGCCGGACTCATGAGGTGGCTGATACATAGGCACCAGAGTATAACTCCCCTATTCGGGTGTTATGTCGCTCTGCTTGGTCACGAAGAGTATCGGGCTCAGAACGGTGTCGTTCTTTACTCGGGAAGCGATCCCGGTTACTGCAACATAGTTCCACTGGGGATCGATCGTTATTCCCTGCGAGACTGTGCACTTAACTATGTTCCCCGAGCCGTCGTCGACCGTGAACCAAGTCGGAGTTTCGGACGGATCGACATCCGATACCTTGCCCCAAGTCCTAATCAGCAGACCGGTGTCGTCCAATCCGGCGCCGCCAGGCAGAGTCTTGTTCGTCATGCCCAAGGCCGTAACACTTCCGATGCCGGCGGGCTTCACAGAGCTTGCATCAATGTAACGCTCCCCACTTGCATCAGTCCAGACAAAACCGGATACATTCACCCTTACTCCATCACTGCTCACGCCATGCGACGACTTTTGCACGCGGATTCCAGAGGTTCTGTTATCTGTTTCGATGTAGAGGGTATTGACATCGAGCACACTGGAGACAATAGCCCCATTCATCGAAACAACAGTGCCGTTTGGCTTTGTTTTAGCATCAGTAATCGATACAGGCAACTCAGCCACGGTGGACGCACCCAGGGAAACATTGTCGATCAGGAAGCTGCCGGTCTGCAAATTCTTGTCCGAATCTGTAATTCTGAATGCGATATCTGCGTATGCCGCGTCAGGAGAAAGCGCTACTGTATATGCAAATTGCGAATAAGCAGTCGCGTTTGGAATAAAGAAGCGGTTATATTCTCTGATAGGAGTGCCTGCTGAGTTGAACTCGAGTATCTGGCACGTAAGACCAGTATTGCTGCCACCACTTACTTTCTTGGCATTGAACACAGCCTGCAGTGGCTCGCTGGGCAGCACGCAGATCTGTTCTCCCCATATATCGAGCCCAATGTCACCGGCTGCGGGAAGCGATGTAACCGAGAGCAGCGCGGCTTTTGAGCCGGACTGTGCATCGGGACTGATACTCGCTGAGGCATTTCCGCCAACATTGAAGAATCGCCACTGAAGAAGCTGGCTGGACGAGTTCTCAAAGTCGCCATTATACAGGCGGTTGCCGTAGGTAACGTCTTCCAGCTTGGCATTATCGATATAGGTGCTGGACCCAGAGCCGCCGTTCGTAGCATCGAATCGAACACACAGGCTATCTTCGGTGGGTGTAGAGAGCAATTCACTACCGAGCGTCTGGAAGTCGGACGTAAGCAAGTTGCCCCATGCCCTGGCGATTTTCCACTTTCCAGCCCCATCCTGGCATGCCAGGAGCTCTGATGTCAACGCAGATTCACCAGTGTTATGTTTTGCATCAAAGAGAAGTCTGTAGATATGCTGGCTGGTCACGGGGATTTTGTTGTCCCACTTATCCAGCGAAGAGTCACCAGCATTGTTGTTCCAAGCGATCAGCGCACCAGAGTTCCCACTGGTGTAAGTGCCTGGTGTGGTAGTCTGAGTAATCGAGCCATCAGCGCCATTGACAGCATACCATCTCCAGTAATCAGGAGCGACGTTAGAGCCATGCGACCAGCTTTCAAAGTCGCCATTTGCAAGCAGGTTCGATGCTGCGCCGGCACATACATTGTCTATCAGATATGAACCGGGCTGCGGAACGCCACTTGCGTCCGCAATTCTGAATCCTATGCACACAAATGCGGCATCAGAGCGAAGCTGAATGCTGTTAGTGAAGGCGGAATAAGCTGTCGTGGATGGGTCCACCGGGAATTTGTGATCGGCGAATGGAATCCCGTTGACATCGAGTTCGGTAACCGAACACCAAAGGTTGACACCACTCGCGGCACTTATCTTCTTTGCGTTGAATGTGACCTGCAGGTTTTCGCCACCAACCACACCGATCATGTCATCCCATATATCCAGCCCCACATCACCGGCGACGGGCGGAGTATCCACAGTAAACAAAACAGCGTTGGAACCCGACTGTGCGTCATTGCTGATACTGGCGGAGGCAACGGCTGGTGTGCTGCCTACATTGAAGAATCTCCAAGCTATAGGCTGACTGGATGAGTTCTCGAAGTCGCCATTTATCATACGGTTACCACTGGTAGTAACATCCTCAAGCCTGACGTTGTCGATGTATGCGCTAGATGCCACGCTAGATACCGCGTCATCGGCAGCTCTGAGGTCGAATCGAACACCCATAGCAACCTCACCAGAGAGAGGAGTATATTCTATTCCGATAGTCTGGAAATCTGAGGTGAGGTAAGACCCCCATTGCAGGTTAGGCTCCCACACCTGAGATCCGGCGGCGTCAAAAACCTGAAGTGCTGATCTAAGACGTGGTTCGCCGCTATTGAACTTTACGTCCGCAAGCATCTTATACACGTGAGACTTGAAAACCGGAACCCTGTTGTCCCACTTGTCCAATCCAGAATCACCGTCTTTATTGTTGTTCCAACTCAACATGACGCCTGAGTTTCCACTGGTGTAGGTACCGGCAGCGGTTGTCTTTGTTATAGCCCCGTCCGCACCATTCACCGCATACCATCTCCAAAAGTCAGGAATACCGTTCGTCCAAGTCTCAAAATCTCCATTCGCAGTGAGATTTGCACAGAAAGCGGCTCCACCGAGGAGTATTGTTACCACGGTCGCCATTATAACTACAGCCAGCATCTGCTTTATCTCTTTTATCAACATCAAAATACTCTCCTTTCATTCCTGTAAGATCAGATCAACATACCTAATGTGAAATTCAGATACCACCTCCCTAGAAAATGGCGCTTTTTGCCATTTTCTTTCCCTTCGCGATGAACCTGACAGCGGCGTAGAATACGCTGCGAGAAGGTTCATCGGCGATCCCCAGGCATTAAGCTGGTTAGCTTAAGTCATTTATAGCGCTTGATCTATCGCGCCTAAAGATCTCGAGCGTCTGATATCTTGCTATGGTCCTTATCGTTTCTGTTCCAATAACACCAGCGCCAGTCATATGGACAATACTTATACATCGCGGCATGGCCATCGACATACGAAACTACTATCCAGTTGCTTCCATGCACAGGATTGCCACTTGCATCAACTCCTAGATTTGTTGTGTCCCATTGTTTGCCCTGATGAAAGTTACGCTGCTCGTGCAGGAAGTAGACTTTGCTCGGAAACATGAAGTCATTCATTTTCAATGTACGCTGGAACTGCACAGGATAATTCACTATGAAATAGCGAAACTTGTAAGAGGTGCCGTATTCGTCGTAGAAAGTATTGTGATCGTTGTGGTATGCTGCCTTTTCTTGAGCACTGATATAATCAGCCGGGCACTTCTGAAGAAGATTTGAGCTTGCATATTTTGTATACTTATTAAGCCAATAAAACCATGTAGTATTTGACCATTGATCCACAGCCTGTTGAATTGCAGAGCTATATGACCTGAATGGACCGATAGTAACTCTGGCATCCGGTAAACTGTTTGAATTATTTTCCGAATATAAGAGCAGCGCCAAACCCAACTGGTGCATGTTGGATAAACATGCGGTCTGATTCGCAGAATTTTTGGCTTTCGCAAATACAGGAAACAAAATTGCAGCCAGTATGGCAATGATTGCGATTACAACCAGCAGTTCGATAAGGGTAAAGCCTCTTTTCCCACTCATTCTAAATCACCTTTCCTTATACTAATTTCGGCACAAATTATGATAGCGAGGGTGCAGCCTCACTCAATGGGGAATTCGCCTGTTCGTAATTGGCATTGATGACAGATATCTCTGGCTGCAGGATCAGGTGCCTTGTCCCGGTGGATCCAGTCAGCTTCTCGATCATCAAACGAATACACGTTCGGCCTATCGTATCTTCAGCCTGTCTCACTTGTATGAACAGAGAACTCTCTGGTCTCTGGATGGGCGTTGTATCGAAGCATGCAAACGCGAAGTTCGACAGGTTTACATTATGCTCACTCAACATGTGATAGATCGCAGAAAGTTCGATGCCGTTGACAGCGAAGATGCCTATCCGCTGGGTCGACGACTCAGATATTTCTTTCACCTTGCTTTCCATCACGCTCCAGTAGTCTGGTAAGCCATAAGGAGCGCGCACCACCTTGTGTTCATCGTAGGCACCGATCTCATCCATAGCCGCTTTGTAGCCGCACATTCTTTCCGTAACTGAAGAACGGACATTCGCGTATGTGAAGTGCCAAATCTCTTGGTAACCGTGCTCAATCATCAATTTGATGGCTCTGTAGGCGCCGTTGAAGTTGTCGCTGACGATATAGTCCGTGTCCACCTGCGACTCGTAGCAGTCCATGAGTACAAACGGTATGCCGTGCTCTTTGAGCAGGTTCAAGCAGTCGATATTAACGATACCGCCTGTGTAAAAGATCACTGCTGCATCTGCTCCATTTTCGACAATGTTAAGTAGGTCTGATCGCTCGATTTCGGGATTGGAGTCGGTAATATAAAGCACCATATTAGCGTTGTGTTTTCTCGCCTCATTTTGGGCCGAGCGAACGATACTCGTGAGCCAACGATCGATACCTCCAAAAGTGGGTACGAGCATAGCGATGCGTTGACACTTGACCTTCCGTTCCGCAACAAACGCCCCCTTGCCCTGCTGAAGGTATATGACATTCTCGGCCTCCAGCGCAGTCAAGGCTTTTCTGACGGTAGTCTCAGAAATCCCCAGCAAAGAAATCAGTTCATTTCGCGAGGGAAGCCTGTCGTGAGGCTTCAAGCTCTCATTAGCAATGCGATCTCTGATATAGGCTTTCAACTGCTCCATTTTTGGAGCAGATTTTGGATTCTTTGACGCCATCTTGGGTACCCACCTTGCTTGTTTTAAGTCCGCTTGGATTATATTCCACGATTACGCCATTGTCAAGGGCTATTTCGAGTAAAGCGTGCGGTAATTTCAACAGGATATCAGTTGCCTTGGTTACCCAAGTATCGCAGGAAATCGCCTTAATTCAGTTATGCATGCTCTGCCATAACTTGAGCCGACCGGGCAAATCACCGGATTTTGCTGTGCCTGTTGTATCGATTTGGCATACAGTGATCGATGCGACCAAGTTCGCAATCAGTGCAGCTTCCACAAGACTTGCTCCCGACGCGAGAGCCAGCACAGCCCCGGAAGTAGCGCTGTCACCCGCGCCGGTGGGGTCTATAGGGCCATCGATCTTCACGCCATGTACTTCATCAAATGCCCTATCATGAAAGACCAACAGTCCGCGCTCGGATGCAGTCAGGAAAACCGGTTTTCCCGTGCGTGAATTGAGTATGCGGCCAGCTTCTATAGCCTTTTTAAGGTCGAAATTGCTGCCTGCCTCGGGGAATACGGCGCTTACCGCTTCGAACTGGTTAGGCTTAAGAATACAGTTCGCAAATGACCCAATACGCCTGCGACTATCCACCCAGAAGACCATCTCGGGGTTATTTGCCGCATATTGTTCGAGCGCAGTTCTGACGCGAGAAGTCACCACTCCACAGTTCTCTTCCTCGGCCTGATCGGCGATTATCAACGCATCCAGTTGCGACAGCGCCTCAGGCAATAAGTTTATGAGCTGCTGTTCGACATTCTCCGGTAATTTGCGGCGATTCTTGGTGTCATACCGTTCATTCTCACCGGCAAGCCCTGAGACGGTCACGTCACGCGGTTTGAGATACACCGGCGTGGACCGCTCGGGGACACACAGCAGGTGATCCGTTCGACATCCGATCCGGGTCAAGTCCTGCCTGAGTTCGTAGCCCTCGCCATCGTCGCCCGTAAATCCGATAGCTGACACTTCGCGCGCTCCAAGCGAGACCAGGTTGCTCACGATATTTCCTGCCGCTCCCGGGCTGTGACGCACGTTTACAATCTGATTTGCCACCTTGCCAGTCTCAAGCGAAATCTCGGCAAGTGAGGGGTCGAATTCAATGTATTTGTCGAGAAAAAAGTCGCCCATCACCCCGATTTTCCGGTCTGCGAAATGCTCTATAAGCTCGTTAAGTCGCGTATTGGTCATTTATTGAGTTCCTTATATAAATTCATGAGGAATTGCCGGTTATCCGTGCAGATATAATCGAGCGTTCCACCCATCCTATTGAACGACTTGCAAAACCGCAGATAATAGGCTGGATTGTCTTTGGGTGGCTCACCCTGCGACCAGTCCCATCCTCCGCCGTCCTGGATATCGACCACCGTCAGATAGTGATTCGAAATGGCCTGTCCTGTCTCAATAATTGACTTATTATTTGCCATGGAAAGCGATTTTTCGAATATCATCGGGGCCATAATCGCCGATCCAACCGATATATGCACACCTCCGCCGAGGTTGCATACGCTGTCAGCATACGAAAGAAAGTCTCTTACTGCCGCTCGACCTATCGCTCCGCCGTTATTCGCGGGATGTGTATATATAATGTCGTAACCAATCCCAGGGTGCACCGTGAACGGGACTTTGTTCTTCCACGCAGCATACTGGATGCTGTAATCCTTGAAAGGATGCGCAACCCTAAGATGCCCCTCGGGCAGATCGAACTTCGAGATCACTGAGAGTGCATCCGCGAGCGCGCCGAGTTCATCACCTGAGGCATTTTCCGCCAGGATATTGGAGATTCGATTTTTGAGCGAGTCTTTCGACGGGACATTGATGCCGTCCTCTGCGATCATTTTTCCGACAGACCAGCCATAGCCGAGATCGTCAACTCCACCCATGGCAATCGCAAGGTTTATGAACCGGCCGGTCTCATCCCATGTGCCAAACATTCCTTTTGCAACGTGGTCGCGCACGCTTTCGCTGCTCTTGCCTAAGTAGGCGAACTCCCAGTCATGAATCGACCCGGCTCCATTGGTCGCGACGTGAGTGACCCAGCCTTCTGCTATCAGCTTGGCAACCACAGGCCCTAGGCCGTTTTTAACCAGGTGAGCCCCATAGGTGAGCATTACGGCTTTCCCGGACTTGCGCGCGGCAAATACTCGTTCTGCAAGTCGTTTAATCTGTTCGAGTTCCCTTTCGGGCGCTTGAGGTGTCGCATCATCAGGAGAAATGGACACTTGGCGAATATCGAGCAGATTGTTTCGCTCCGAGAGCGAGTGCATTTTCAACAAGTCGCGATTCATCCTGCGCATCATGACATCTCTCCAAACAAATAGCTCACCAGCGTCGAGGCTTCGGTGAAGTCCGGCACAATAACATCCGCGCCCACACCTATGAGCCTATCGCGCTTAAAAGGATCAGGTTTGCCCGACCGGTCTTGCTCATCGGTTGCGACTCCGATTGCTGTTCCCCCAGCGGCCTTGGTGTTGTCGAGTTCCACATAGCCATCTCCGAAGCCGAGCATCTTGCTTCCCGACACACCACTTTCAGCCAGAATTCTCTCGATAACCTGCGCCTTGGAGTAGTTGCGGTAGTCCTCGATTGCACCGTATATGTGCTCGCCGAAGTAAGGAGTGACACCGAGCAGTTCAGCTTCTTCTTGGACGCTTGGTTCGTCGGTTCCACTCGCAAGATACATACGCACACCACGTTCTTTGAGCGCATCCAACAGCTCGTACGTGCCCGGGACAAGCATCTCCTCAGGTCTTGTCCGGCCACATCTGAGGCCTTCGAGCCGATCTTTGATCCGCTCCATCAGTAGATCCAGATATTTTTTCTTGTAAGCTGTCGCCTCAAGCGGCTGCCCGCCTCTATGCCGTATCTCCTCACAGAAGTCCATCATCTGATAAATTGTCTGCTTACCGGTAGTTTGGGAGATAAGATCATCAACGTGAGTGCGGAGATCGTCTTCAGGCTCGCAGTCTGGAGTCTTCAGAAGCTCTTCAACCATCATCGGCCCCATCACACTCGGCCAGCCCTCACGGAGCAAGCTCAGCGTGCCATCAAAATCGAATAGCGCGTAGGCATATGTCCCACGTCCGGCAGGTTCGCGGATAATCTCAATGCCGGTTCCAGGCAGAAATTTACCTGATTCAAAGTCATCGACCCAGCGTTTGTAGTCTGATTCTCTTGAAGTTGTTATACTGTCCAATTTCTCTAACCTCTAACTCCTAACTTCTAAACTGGCTCCGCAAGACTGCCGAATAACAAGCTTTCCCTGTATCTTCTCGCTCACGGGACACTCCAGCCGCCCGTCGATGCGGCCAAGGGCAAGGTCGGCGGCTCGTTTGCCCATTTCTACTGCAGGTTGATGGATGGTGGTGAGGGGTGGAGTAACCAGACCGGAGACCGCGATGTTATCGAAGCCAACCACCGCGATGTCGTCAGGAACTCTTAGCCCAATCATATTGCATGAACGTATGATCTTAATCGCAAGCATGTCGCACACGGCAAACACGGCAGATGGTCGCCCGGCAGCTTCGTAGTATGCCTCGAACTGAGCCTTGTCGTAGGTATCGCACTCGTAATCTGAGATGCTCGACGCCTGCGCTATCAACTCTTCCGAAAAACACAACCCCGCATCAGAAAGCGCCTCTTTGTAGCCTGCAAATCTTTCGTTTCCGGCGAAGTCGGTCTCTTCAGCGCCAAGATGCAGGAATCCGATCCTCTTGTGACCCAACTCGATCAGGTGATTAACGATCTTCTTCGCGCCGGAGTGGTTGTCCATTACAATCTTTGTGAGATTGTCTTGTAATATGTTCTGCTCAAGGACCACCACCGGCAGCCCCGAGTCCTCGATTTTCAGGAGATGGTCTATTTGATCCTTATATGAGACAACTCTGCGTGACGGTATGATAACGATGCCTTCGACGCGCCGTTCTCTCAACATCTCCAGGTATTGGGTTTCGCGGTGTTGATCGAACTCACTGCAGCACAGGATTATATTGTAACCGGCATTGTAAGCAACACTTTCGATACCGTTAACCATCGCCGAGTAAGCCGTATTGCCTATCACGGGAGCAACGACTCCAAGCGTATACGTACGGTTCTTAGAAAGCGATTTGGCGATCATGGAGGGTCGATAGCCCATCCTTGCCGCAGCCTGAACGACACGCTTTTGAGTGTCCGCACTGATACGCCCCGTGCCGTTCAAGGCATGGCCGACAGTACCGGCGGAGAGCCCTAGTTCTTTTGCGATATCGTAGATAGTAATCTTTGAGTTGCTGTTATTCTTCATTGTTCTTGCTCAAGTAGCATGTTATTTAGTAATCCGATTGATGTAGCGCTATGAATGTATAGTCAAGATATTGTTGCCTTAGGATACAGCACGACCGGTCGTGCTATTCTTAATATGCCATGCAATACAAGCATTGTCAAGCTATCTAAAACTTAATAGCGGCTTAGAATTCGCAGGAATGATAATATCATCTAGCATCCTGAGCTCCGTCGAAGGGTGCGGCCAAGTTTCATCACATATCTCTTCGGAGTCGCACGCTTCGACAGGCTCAGCATGCTCACGTGGTAATCATCAAGAGTGAGCTGCTACGAAACTCATGGGGATGTTTCAAGTCATCAGGCGATCTGGAGACTCACCGAGTTGCTCCGACTCAAAGTGAGGTAATCATCCGGTCAACGGCTGCCGCTCAAGTGCGGCGATGAATCTTTCTCTTGGCCTCAATTTCTTCGGTTCCTTTATATAACTATATGTTAGCCTAAATCCTGTTGAGATGGCTTTTAGTTCTGAAAAGTATTGTGCAATGCATCTCTAGGAAATTCATGAATTCACCCAGATCGGACTTGCCCAAGCTATTTCATCGTCGTTCTGAATCACCCGCACGTAATAGTAACTGTCTGTTTCAAAGCTGTTGTCAACATAGTCCAGATCATAGTTGGTGCTTGAGTGTAGCGATGAACCCTCAACTCTTGTCAGAACCTGATTGTTCTTGAAGATTACGATCTCCTTGATTGGCTGCGTACACTCTATCCTGGCCGTCAGGTGCGGAGCGTTTGTTGCCTGATATTCTCCACCCATAAGGTGGCCATCCGCGCGGAAGTCAACAAATATTTTGTCCCCCGTGGTTGCATAACAGCGCCTGGCTAGAAGAGCCTCAATAATGCCTGCCTGGCTGACCTCCTTCACCCACACGCACGCAATGCCCATACCCATGGAGTTATGATCGCCGCTGGCGACAAAGCCCATCTTGTAACCGCGAGCCAACGCATCCTGAACATAAAGCCTCTTGATGGCCGAAGGATTTGGTGTTTGCCTTGGGCATCCGCTGTATTCGGCTGACTCTCTGCACTGGAATATTTCTACTACGCTTTGATAATATGGATCATGGAAGTTCCAGTCCATCGGGTGTTGTTTATCGGCCGGATGATGTGGAATGGTAACGGCGTTCTTGATGCCTTTGTCGCGCAGGATTTGCCATACCTTGACCATAGTGTCGGACTCCGGCAAATTGAATTCATAAACCTGGCCCACTGCGGATACAAACTTGGCTGCATCATCGGCGGAAGCGAAGTAGATGTTTCTGTGACCACAACTCACAGGCATCTCCTCTCCCATCTTAGTCCACTCATATCCACACATTCCGACAAACGAAGGAGCATCATTGTAAAATTCAGCCGCTCTGATGGTCTTGCGCCACTCATATATGCCGAGATCGAACCCATGATCGGACACCCCCGCAAAATCATAACCCTCGATATCTCGACCATAACGATAGTCATCATTAAATGTCCCGTCCGAAGCATCAGACCAACACCGCGAAACCAATGTATGCTCGTGGAGATTACCGAAGAGCAGAGTATATTGGTTATCGCCTTCTGTAATTTTCCGCCTGGGCACCCTGGCTCTGACACTAAGAGTTTTGCCAGTCTTGTCTCCCGCATTGGCCGTGGTTTGTTGTAGGATATGTACTCCAGCCTTAGGATCAGATGCTGGTATGGTAATACGTCCGATGTTGATCTTGGTCTGCTCGTCGCCCATCGTGTCCGTGTTCCAATTTCTCGGAAGGTTGTCTGATTGCCAGGCGGCCCACAGAGAGTCACCATTAACAAACGCAACTGCCGGGCGAGAAAGTCGACCGATATTCGTGACATCCAACAAGCTGGAGGGTGAAGTCCAGCCTTTAGCGCCGTTGAGATAAGATGCACGCATGTTCCACGGCGATTGGCCGTAGATGGTGTTTGCTACAGAATCTCGCGAGAATACCCATATTCGCCCACAAAGGTCTTGTATCAGAGTAGGATAATGGTCGTTTGCTCCAGCAAGCACCTCGCGCCCACCTACATTGGATGGTCCCGCCGTGACATGATAGAGTTGGCCAGACTGGTAGCAAACTACGGAACATTCTCTTGATCCCATGTGAGGTCCCATAGAGTGATTATCATCGTTGGCATATCGCACACCTCGCACACTGTCACGCTCGTATGCAACCCACACTCTGCCTTCACCGTCGCAGATGATAGAAGGGTATTTGTTAAGGTTGGGACGATGGACCATACAGCCACCGACTCCAACAGCAACAGGGTCGCTCAGTTTGCGAGTAGAAGAGTCCAGGCTCTTGAGGTAAATCGAATACTGTTTGTTGTTGTCCACCCCAGCATAAGCCAGCCAAACATTGCCTGATTTAGCATCTATGGCTAGTGCAGGCGCGTAAGAGTTGCTGGACCCATCAGTGACTTCGATGGGGTTTTCCCACTTGCCGTTGGAGTAGTGGGTGAGCAATATCCTAAACCGACCATTATGGTATGACTCCCACGCCAGCCAGTAGTCTCCCTTCACTCCAACCGCCAGCGATGGGTTGGCTGCCTTGCCGCTGCCCGATGGAACATCCACAGGTAGTCCGAAAAGTCCATGAGAATACGCACTGCTGACCAGCGTCCACTTGCCTTCTGCGATTTTGACCCAAACCGCCATAGGCGTGCCTCCCGGGGCACAGGCGATGACGGGAGACTCGATTTGCCCAGCGCTGCCCGCTATCGGCGCACCGGCAGACCATTTTTCTCGGTATTCGCAGAAACATATTCGTTCATCATTACCTGGAAGCCGATTCAGCCATACAAGCCATGCATTTTCGTTGCCGTCGGAAGCAATCCTCGGACTCTCCACAAACCCATTGGTATTCACTACTATGGACTCCGCCAAACTCAGCGCCATATCATCGCTCCTCATGAATTTACTTGCGTCGCCTTCTTGCTTGGCGGAGGTACTGCCAAGAAGTTGATTCGGCAGGGCTGCTGAAGCAACCAAGCCTGCAAGAGCACCACCGGTCTTAATTAAAAACTCCCGACGCCCCATTACTTCATGTTTGTGTATGCTATCCTTTTTCTTCTGCACAACTCAGTGACCTCTATGACCTCTAATACACGCACTCTTTGCATGCGTCCACGAACGCCTGCAAGTTCTCAGGATTGCCAAAGAAGAAGTGGTCCGACGGGGCAATAATATAGCCCGCATGATCTTTTGTCGCCTCGAAACATTCGAAGACAAGTTTTCTTGCAACCTCGGGAGTGCCTTTCTCAAACCCGGCGTTCTGATCGAAACCACCTATAAAGAAGAGTTTGTCCCCCACCCTGCGCGATGCTTCAGCAAGGTCGCAATCGCCGCCCATGCTCGGTGGAGTCATTGTTTCAAGACCGTCCGCGCCGTTTTCCGTCACAAGCTCCAGCATCTGCATCAAGCCGCCACAGAGATGGTAGACAATCTTGACGCCCGCATCATGCAACACCGCGTGCTGCTTCTGATCATAAGGCAGGCAAAACTCCTTGAACATACCTGGACTGATAACCGTATTGGAACCCGCTCCACCGCCGGTCTCGACCATATCGGCCGGGGTTCCTTTCCACATCTCGCTAACGCGGATAGTCTTCTTGAGTATCTCACCGAGCGCGTAGTGGAGGAAGTCTGGCGTATCCATTGCCATCATTATGGCCTCTTCTGTGCCGACCATAGTGCAAAAACTCTGCCAGGGGCTGCCCTGCCCCGGACTGAAGGGGTGGCTGCGGATGATTCCTTTGTCGCCAAGTTTATCCTTAGCTTCGCGAATCTTGGTAAAATCGGCTGATACAGGCACAGGGAAATACTTGTTCCAGAGTTCGAAATCGTGCTCGTCTTTGATTAGGACCTCGGTCTCCCAGGGGGTGATATCATTCCAAGCTCCCGCATGATGAAGATTCCCCTCGGGAGTTTCGATAGTCTCTTCCCAGTGATGATTGCCTTGACTATCCTCACTAATATCCACTCGTGTGGCATGCCAGTTGGCAAGGTCTTTCTCATAGTAATTGTAATCAGGCGAAATATAGATGGCATAGTCCATGCCGAACTTTTCATAAGCCTGATACCAATCCATCCCACCCAGATATCGATTCAGATAATACTGCATCCAACCATGCACCTGACAGGGCAATCTATCCGGCCGACTGTTATTCAGAGCAGCCAACATTCGCTCACGTGATGTCATTTTAAAAGCCTCCATGTAGCAATTCAGTAGCAGCTCACTCTTGATGATTACAATGTGAGCATGCTGAGCGTGTCGAAGCGTGCGACTCCGAAGTAACATGTGATCAATTCTCATCGCACCCTTCGACAGAGCTCAGGATGCTGGGTTGTACTATCACCCTGAGCTGTTACACAATTTATTGATTAAAGCACCTTATCCAGATAGACGCCCACCTTGTCAGCCCACATCTGGCCGTGTGTATGTAATCCGTTCGGGTTGAAGTGAACACCTGTATTGTCTCTGTAATCGCTGCCAAGAGTGTCTGTATCAGGCCCTTCGAGTGCCACACCAGTCGCCCAAAGCCGCTGTTGTGCACCGCGAATGACAGAATTAGTGGGCTGTGCTGCACTAACATATGATACATTGGCAACAAACCAAGGGAACTGCCAGCCGGCAAGCGTATTCGATTGCGTGATCATATTTGTAAGCCTACTCACGTAAACATCACTTGGTGTATTTTCAGTTACATCACTTTCACCCTGATGCCAAAGCACTGCTCTGAACCCATTGCTGCCAAGCTGGTAAATGCGAGTCATTGTCCATGAGAACAGCCCCATAGGATTATCCGGCAACCACTGTAACGAATAGGTCCCGCCATGACCCGTAACAGCAACACCTATCGGCACATGGTATTTCACATACATAGCGTCACCGAATGCAGGCCAGAAACTTCCGTCCTTGGTCTTATCATGTGTGCCTAACTGCGGATCATCTGCAAGCCGCCAACTCTCGCCACTGAAGGACGACACCATACCTGAGGTTTGGCTAATTTTATACTGCGCACAATTGGTGGAATTAGATTGACCGGCGCCAACGAATACCTCGCCCACACCAACATGAT
>JAJFTD010000053.1 GCA_021373255.1 bacterium | reverse complement strand
AAGACTGCTGGTAACACATCCTCAGCAATCAATGGAGATGGAAAACTGCAGGTCGATAGCGGTGGTGTAGCGGGCGGTGCATGCCTTGGCCGTGGCTTCGCTCCGACTAACTTTGATATGTCAGTCGATATGGCTTGGAATACGGGCCTGAACAACTCACTATGGGCAGGTATTGCTTAACGTCAGGATTCAACTGATGGCTGTAACAAGGGTTACTTCCTGAATTGCCCATATACCGATGATAACGGCAACGCGACAATTCAGCTTCAGTATAACGGCACCACGATAGCATCCGCCTCCGTCAATGTTGGCTATATGTGGAGCGGAGAGAATGGTAATGGTAGTACTAAGCTGAGAGTGTATGTCAATGGTATTCGTCACAAAGTATGGGTCAACGATACTAAAGTGATAGATACCATTGATTCTCAGAAGACGTCCTGTGGTTATGTTGGGTTGTTCTGTGATAGTGCAAACATCGTTTACTGGGACAACTTCAACGTGGCTTCTTCCCTGCCCGTGCCACAGAAGACCCCTGTTCTTCGATACTTCGATGTCAGCAGTGCTGCTGCTGGTCTTGCCAATGCAAAGCGATATGACATCTACCACACGGTATCCTGCATCCAGGGTCTTGCTAACAGGCAGGCGCCGAGATTGTTTGTCAGATATGCTGAGTATGATCCCGGTGAGGTTCTGACCATTTCGCCTGATGGTAATGTATGGATGGGCCGACTTATCGAGTCTGGCGGACTGTGTGAAGATTGGCCTGTTATAAACGTCAAGAACATTAGCGATCTCATCGACACCTACAGAGATTACATCAATGGCGTGATCGTCTATGATGACACTACTGGCGTCCTTTCTACCAGCCTTGCGGCGACAACTGCTGCCGGCTGCGAAAATGCCATCGCTGTGCGCAAAGATACAGCGTCTGATTCTATATATACGTATCTCACAGTTACCAAGGGCTTGCCTGTACTTATCGATCTGAGCAGCAAGTTCACAGGATCGGGAATTATTTGGGATACAAATACCGCTTCAACCCGCAGCGCAAAGTGCGATGCATATATCTGGGCTAAGGAGAAATACCTTGATACCGGAAGATGTAATCCTACGGTTCTGTCCTATACTCTGGATGAATATGGGCTGAAGATTAACAACGTGGATCTGGGTTCGCAGCTCTGCAATCTGGATTATGCCGTCAGCAAGAAGGGCTTCTGCTTTGATCTTTCTCCATGGGGCGATGAAAGGCCGAATGATGACCTGACACAGCCTCTGGGAACAGACCGAAATACATTTAGGGCAATTCTGGCTGCGTGCAACACTCAGACTGGCCAGAGCAAGATGATACAATTCCTGGGATTCACTCGCTGGGATTGCAAGTACACTAGTTATGGTGGCTTCGGAAGCCACACTAATGTTGATACGGAATGGGAAACAGTCGAACTCCTGAGTGCATATAATGCCTATATGGAGGCAACTGCACCGAACCCGATGTGGGTTATGAACACGTCGCTTTACTCATCGCTAAAACCAGCGCTCAATCAGCGCCGTTACGTTCAGAATCCAGCTCCGACGTATGATAATATGGTTGCGCGTAATCTCATTACTGCAACTGGAACTGTTCCCAACGGCAACTATATGCTGATGGGATTGGGTGATTTTGATGGGCCGGCGTGGCCTCTCGCTTATCTTGGTTACGATTTATATGCAGATCCGGTAAGAGGACAAATCTACTGTAACTGGGGAATAGACCCCAATATAGTAGATACTGCTTCAGTCGCGTTTGATTATCTCTATCGCAACAAGACTGATAAGGACTTCTTTGTTTGTTGGGATTCCGGAGCAGGTTATGTTGATCCGACCAAGCTCTATGGCACAAGAAGTCCATCAGGATACAGCAGCATAGTCGGCACCTGGCAGAAACACTGCAGGGACTATTATCGGATGTTCGATTATTCGATAACGGGATGGGTTTTCCCCGCTGCCAGCACAATGAGTACAACTGATTACTTGAACTTCGCGCCTTTCAGTGGAGATGGCATAGGAGGTTCGAAAGTATTGCCTTCGGTTAGCAACAGTTTGCTTGTCGATGGTAATGTCCCATGCAAGAAACTCGACTACCTTCTTGGTGGTGATACAGCGCGCGCACTCATGAACAACTCATCGGGTGTAAACTTCGCGATGTATCAGACTTCACTCTGGACGCCGACTCAACTGCAGGCTAGGCAGAACCAATATACTAACTATAACCATCAATTCCTTGATGCGTATTCCTATTTCTATCTGCTGAGATATTTTATCAGCGGGAACGACCAGTCCAGCAACTATTATCGCGCGACTTGGGTTGGAGATACGATTCCGCGAGTTATGGCTAAAGGACATACTTATCCGGCAACCGTAACGGTTCGAAACGACGGATGGGATACATGGACAGCGGCAGATCGCTATAGTCTTGGTTATGCCATTGTCAGCTCCGGCGCGGCTGTCACAAACTCCAACTACGATGCAAATGGCAGAATCCAGGTTCCGAGCGGAATAACAGTTGCTCCGGGACAGAGTGTTACGTTCACTGTGAACGTCAATGCTCCATCGACTAATGGTAACTATGATCTCTACTATGACATGGTTAAAGACGGTGCAACCTGGTTCCACGATGCGAATAACATTGAGTGGAAGAAGCAGATCATCGTAGCGACCAATGAAACCGATGTCGATACTGACGGCGACGGTGTAGCGGACGTTACTGAAGATGCAAACGGAACTCTTTATTGGCATCCGGATGATGGCACTGTTCCCGTCCAGCCGGTGGATGTCGCTGGTATAGTAGATGCCAAATCTCAAGCTGATGGAACAACTGTAGCGATAACTAATGGTATGGTTGTGACTGCTGTCTTCGATGGTGCATTCTACATTGAAGAAACCAACAGACAGAGCGGTATCAAGGTTGTATCTAATGATACCGTTGCTCTGGGAACCAAGGTTACTGTAACAGGCATTCTGGAAACAGTAAACGGCGAACGGCAGATCACTGCTACCACAGCTCCTGTAGTGGCAGGCCCTGGTACGGTTCTCCCGCTTGGAATAACAAACAAGGCCATTGGTGGTTTAGATATCAGCAATGGTTCTGGTCTGGGAAATGTCGGCTTGCTCATGAAAGTATGGGGCAAGGTAGTCGACAGTTCTAATCCTGGCTACATTCTGATAGATGATGGTTCTGGCTTGAATATCAAGGTGGACCTGTCATATGCAAACAAGCCTCTCAGTGGTGGCACGACGTTCGTGACAATAACGGGCATCTGCTCCGCCGAAGAGACGAGTGGAGTGGTAACTCCAGTTATCATTCCGAGAAGTAA
Organism: bacterium; assembly: GCA_021373255.1. Lineage (GTDB taxonomy): Bacteria > Armatimonadota > UBA5829 > UBA5829 > UBA5829 > UBA5829. The sequence goes on along the minus strand of JAJFTD010000053.1, from coordinate 8,590 downwards.
TGCAGACGTGTCCTGGTAGCATAAGCTATCTTGACCGATTAAAGTAATAACTAGGAAAGCACACCGGATCATTTCTCCGGTTGTGCTTTCCTTTAGTTTCCTGTGAAGAAAAGACCTTACTGGTAAAAATGTGATGCTGGTGCTATTATAGTAATGCTAGATAATGTTTAATTCGAGTAGGTTAATCAGCAAGGAAAAGAATACATGGCGATGGGAAAACCAAAGGCTAAGTTGGGCAAGAGAGATGAGGCTGTAAGGCAGATTCTCGAAATGCTGCAGTGCGAGCAATACGGACCTGGCGCGAGGATTCCACCTGAGTCGGAACTGGTAAAGCAGCTCGGATGTTGTAGGAGTACTGTTCGAGAAGCTATTAGCCTGCTGGTGAGTGATAATCGCCTTTACCGTATTCGCGGCAGCGGAACATATGTGACAGAGCTTAAACGGTCCCGGCACACTATTGCCGCGATACTTCCAGATCTCTTTAACGAGAGTTATAACCGCTACACTATGGATATTGGACCACCTATCATTACAGCCATGGTGAATGAAGCTCGTAAGCACAGTGCGAACATAATCCTATATAGCTATGGCTGTGACGAGAGCAAGTTGGAGCGAGATAACATCGAAGACGCGGTAGAACGCGGCGTCGACGGTATAGTAATACTCTACATAGGAGCGCAGTACAATCTCGATTGTCTGGAGCATGTCAAAGCAGCAGGGATTCCGCTTGTCTTTGTTGATAGGTATATTGAGCATTTTGATTCTGATTATGTAGTTACGGACAACTATGGCGGAGTCTTCGATGCGGTTAATGCTATTAATAAGGTGGGTGTGGAGAATATTTACTATGTCACCACAAGCGAATCCGTGTCGAGTGCTGGTGATAGGATGATGGGTTATACTGCCGCTGTGAATGCTCTTGGGTTGCCGTGTAACATAATAATTAGTCATATGGACCAGATCGTGAGCAGGCTGGTTAGGACAGGTGAGATTGATCGGGAATCAAGCGAGTATATAAGTCTTAAAAAAACTATCGAGGGAATGAAACTTCCTGCGGCGCTATTTTCTATAAATCCTATGAGCAACGCCTTTGTATATGAAGTGCTCAAAGATTTGCAGATGCCTAACGATCAGGTTATTCTCGGCCATTTCGACTCCAACCCACCTGATAAAATAGTTGATCGATGTTATTTCGAGGTTGATCAACCTTTTACTGAAATAGGTGCTCGAGCCGTACAGATAATAGCATCGAAAATCGCTGGCAATACTGAGCGTCAGAAAATTGTCCTCAAGCCCAAGCTGACCATCCACAATCTGTCCTGCTTTGCAGGTGCTAATGTCAGAGAAGAAACAATTGTGGTAAAGTAATAAACAACCTTTTGAGCAGTTCTAACAGAAAACTGCTCTGAAGCATATTAGCCCGCATTATTCTGCCGAATATTGCGGGCTATTTAGCCTCTGTCTGCGCTTGTTTCTACATATGTAGCCTCCCATGAAGTTGATAACCTCCCATTGACAACGTAAAAAAGCTATGCTATATTGCCTGAAGCAGACAGCACTGTGACTTGGTAGTATATCCATACAAGTTGTCAGACAGTGCGAGACACAACGCGTTGATGCGTTAATGCGTATCAAGAGTAGACGTAACTTCCATCACCAGCTTCTAAAAAACAAAGGGTATTTAGCTATAATAGATGTAAGCGTTTACATGTTTATAAAGCTATGCCTTGATAGTTTTGCACTGACTTGCTGATACAGACCACATTCTACGCCGATTTGATTAAAGGGAGAGGCCCATTGATTAAAAATCTACGCTGGTATATTGTCGGTTTGCTTGCATTGTTGACGGCCATCAACTATCTAGACAGGAATGCGCTGTCCATTGCGCAAACCGTGCTGGAAGACGAGTTCGGCATGACCAACCGAGATTATGGTCATATTGTCTCGCTTTTTCTGATCGCGTATGGGGTGATGCATCCGTTCGCTGGTCGCATCATCGACAAGTTGAATACCCGGCGGGGTCTCTCCTTAGCCCTTATATGGTGGTCACTGGCAGGTATTGGGCACGCGTTTGTAAGCAGCGTGGCTGGTTTTGGTTTTGCGCGTTTCTTTCTCGGTATCGGTGAGTCAGGTAACTTCCCTGGTGCGATCAAGACGGTGGGGGAGTGGTTTCCGCCGAAGGAACGAGCGATGGCGACCGGTATCTTTAACGTTGGAGCGGGGTTGGGCGCAATTATAGCTCCTCCGCTGGTGGGATACCTGATATTGCGCTTTGGGTGGCGAGCTGCTTTCATCGCTACGGGCACTTTGGGTTTTCTATGGCTTATACCATGGCTGAAGCTCTCGCAGAAGCCAGAGCAGAACAAGAGAATTACTCCAGAAGAATTGAATTACATTCGATCCGGCCAGGAAGAATGTGAGGAAAATGATGGGAAGCAGATGAGTCTGCTAAACGCGTTGGGCCAGCGCGATCTCTGGGCTTTAATGATGGCGCGCTTCATGTCTGACTCAGCATGGTTTTTCTTTGCGTTCTGGATACCGAAGTACTTCAAGGATGCCAGGGGCTTTGATCTAAAACAGATAGCCATGTTCGTATGGCTGCCATTTGTGGCAGCGGATATCGGGAGCGTTGTCGGTGGGGCGCTGTCGTCGTTGTTGATTAAAAGAGGAGTATCAGTAATAAAAGCGCGGAAATTGGCATTATGTTCATGTGCTCTGCTTATGCCAGTAGCTATACTGACCGTCCACGCGCAGAGCTGGCAGTTAGCTATAGTGTGTCTGGGCGTCGCGACATTCGCCCACCAGGCGTGGGCTGCCAGTGTCCTCACATTACCAGCCGATCTATTCCCAAAGAGCATCGTGGCGACCACCTATGGATTAACTGCGTGTATGGGTACTTTGGGTGGCGTATTGACCCAGTGGTTAGTCGGTGGTGTTATAGATACAGTGGGTTACGTTCCTGTGTTTACTGTTATCGGATTCCTGCATCCAATTGCTGCAATGATTATTATCCTACTTGTAAGCCAAAAAATTACCACAATTAAGAGTAGCGTAGCTTAATTAGATAATGATAATATTTATTGTTGTTTCTTGATAATGATCAGGCTTGCAACATGTATGTGAGTCAAGCTATATGCCTGGAAAGGAGAAAATGCAAGAATGAGAGAGAAGCAAAAATGGCTGGGTATCATTACTTTGTGTGCTGCTTTGCTGGCGTTAATGGCTGCATGCTCTGCTGACGATTCCATCACAACCGTAACTCTTAATGAAACAATATCAGGGTCTGTAATTGACAGTGCAACCGGCATGTCCATTTCCGGTGCAACGATCACCGTTACCGAAACGGGAGACCATGTGCTGTCCGGCGCAAATGGCACATACACTATATCTCTTCCTTCCGGATCATACACTCTAACCGCGAGTGCTGATGGATACAGCTCGCAGGCAGTGATATCAAGCACAGCGGCGACAGTCAACTTCAGCATGGTCGTTGCACCCACGAGTGTCAATTCCATCCTCGATGCGAAGCGGCTACCTAACGGGACAAAGGTTACAATCGGTGAGATCCTGGTCGCGACAGTTGCAACCGGGACGTTTTACGATGGCAGCTATTATGTCGAGAATGTAGATCGCACATATGGTATCAAGATTCTTAGCGGCAAGGCTGTAAGCGTTGGCAGCCGGATAACCGGCCTTACCGGAATAATAAAGTCTGTCCCCAATAACAGTGGCGAGCGTTGTATTGATGCTATTGATATGAATGTAGCTACAGGCGACCCGCTTGGCGCCTTGGGCATGAACAATAAAGCGTTTATGACTCCAGGCGAGTGTGAACTGGAGAATATGTGATGAAGCTAAAGCCGTTATTGATCCTTGGATTTTTACTTCTGGCAATTTCTGCATTCGGACAAACAATCACCATTACTGCACCTGTTCAGAGAATTGTTTACCAGCAAAATGCGCAGCACGTGGCAATGGTCCCTATTAAAGGTACCTTTACCGGAAGCATTGTCAGTGTCGAGGCGCGGGCGATAGTGATGCTCGGATATAACTCGGGATCGAATACTGAATGGACTGCAATAGGCACTACGTCCGGCGCGTTTTCAGGCACGCTGACTGTGCCTGCCGGTGGATGGTATCAAATAGAAGTTCAGTGCAAAGACGCTAATAACGCAGTGGTCGCGTCTGCAAAAGTCTTAAAGGTGGGTGTTGGTGAAGTCTTCATCACGCTTGGACAGTCGAATTCTGCTAATTGCGGCTATCCACCCCAAACTCCGGTGGATGATAGAGTTTCGACGTGGGATGGATCAGTACATTGGGTGTTTGCAAAAGATCCTCAGCCTATAGGGCCGTTTGAGATCACTGGAAGTGGAGGCAGTCCCTGGCCTCCTTTTGCCAGCCTTATTGTTCAGCGGTTGAATGTGCCGGTAGGTCTCATATCTGTTGGAATAGGAGGCGCATCTGTAGAAAAGTGGCTTCCCAGCGGAAATTACTACCGGAGACTGAGAGGAAGCCTTAAATACGTCGGCGTAGGCGGTGCACGTGCAGTTCTCTGGCACCAGGGAGAAGCGGACGCAATGGCGGGTACATCCACGGCTAATTATGTGTCGAGATTGAACACCATCATAAATCAGTCGCGCATAGATGCCGGATACACGGTGCCATGGGGGATTGCCCTTGTCTCGTGGATCGGTCCTGGCTATGAAGCAAATCAGCCTGCGGTTCGAGCGGGGCAGGTTCAAGTTGTCAATCAGGGTACAGCGATGTTCCAGGGACCGGATACCGACACATATATAACGCCGGATCTACGGTTATCAATTGATGGAGTGCACATGAACGGAGCCGGGTTGCAACGGCACGGACGTTTATGGGCAGATATTCTGTGTGCAGGCCTTCTTAAGGATGTTCCAGGAGTTGCCACTTCCAACAGTCCCATCAAAACCAATGGAGTTTTGGTTAGGATCTGGGGGCGTGTGACCAAGGTGACCAGCACCTACATCTACATTGACGATGGCAGCGGATACGATGACGGGTCCGGCAATGGGCAGGGAATCAGGGTAATGATCTCTGGCCTCGTAAATCCTATCACAAAGAGCTTTGAGGCTGGAACCACCTATGTGAAGGGCGTTACCGGAGTATCAGGCGTAGATACCGATGGAGTCCCATGTGTACGCCCCAGGAATGATGATGACATCAACCTGTGAGTTAGCTATTTGGTTGTTCTAATAATTAGCCCGCGTTATTCGCTGCTCATTTGCGATGAATAATGCGGGCTTAGTATATTTGAATTAGCTTTTATCGAGTTTTGGTTACCTTGCTGAGGCCCTTGGGGTTGTCGGGGTCCATGAACCTTGCTCGTGATAAATAGTAGGCGAATATCTGCCCGGGGAGTATGTAGAGCATTGGGCTGAGTTCTTCGTCCACTACCGCATCCATTTTCAGCGGTACGCTGGCGCATTCCAACAGGTCTGCTTCACTGCTGATTACCACAGTCTCTGCCCCACGGTCTTGCAGCTTTTTCAGCGATTCTCCCATAACGCCCAGCGCCTTTCCAGGAGGTGCGATTACGAAGCAGGGGTCACTGCTGTGGATCGATCCGATCGGGCCATGCAGGAAGTCTGCGGCGGAATAACCGCGAGCGCCTATGCTGCTGGTCTCGGCGACCTTCAAAGACATTTCCAGAGCTGTGCATAAGTTCAGTCCGCGTGACACTATAACTGCTGACGGCATATATCTGTACCGCTCAACACGGCTCTTTATGTATTCTTCTATGCCAAGAGTCTTGGTCATTTCATCAGCTAGCCCAGCCAGCTTCTGCGCGCAGTCGGTTTCAGAATTGAGTGCGCTTGACAGGGCATACAGAACTGCGAGGCTGGAGGTGTAGGTCTTGGTTGCGGCTACGGCCTTCTCTGGACCGGCGCAGCAGCACAGAGTATGGTCCACTGCCTGGGTCATAGGGGAATCCGGCTCATTGACTATCGCGACTGTAAGAGCACCATTGGCTCGGCTGCGGGTCAGATACTCAATGATGTCCGGCGCCTGTCCGGACTGCGATATTCCAATCACCAGCACGTTGTCCATCTTGATCGTCGAGTCATATATGGTATATACAGACGCGTCCGCCAGTCCGACGGGCATGTGGTTCTTAATCTCAAACAAATACTTGCCGTAGATTGCGGCATGGTCGGACGTGCCTCGTGCGGCCAGGATTATGAAGCGGATGTCTCTGCTCCGAATATCGCTTACCACACGCTCGACAGCATCGCCCTGCTTCTCCCACAGACTCCCGATAATTCGGGGCTGTTGATATATCTCATTCAACATCAATGCCATTTTTAAACTCCTGTTCTTAATGAGGCTACCTCTGATACGTCGAGGATCTGTGCCCCGGCGGACGGTCGGCAGCCGAAAATAATGTCGTCGCGCCCCGCAGCCGCGTCTAATCCCGCGCGCAGAGCATATCCCTGATAATAATCGGCCCATACTGCGTCTATTACGGCGTTACAGGTGTTGCGCTGGACCAGGGCTACTGTACAGCCACCGAAACCGGCGCCGGTAAGCCGTGCCCCCAGCGCGCCGTGTCGCCGAAGGGTCTCTACAAGTACATCCAACTCGGGACAGCTTACACCATAGTCTTCAGCACAGCTCGTGTGAGACTGGTTCATAAGCTCGCCGAGTTTTACAAGATCACCATCAAGGGCGGCTTTTGCCGCCAGTTCAACACGCTCGGCTTCCGTCAATACGTGACAGACACGCTTTTTAACATCGAATGCTCGTACGGATTCGTCCAGCATCGATCCGTCACGAAGCTTGAGACAACTATCTGCCAGCGCTTTAACGCTTACCCCGGATATTTCAGATATCTGCTCTAAGCTGAGAGGACCTTCGGGGATTATATTGAGTAAACTGCGCCATTCCGGCACACTTCTCATAACATCACCCAGCACAACCGCGCTTTCCACCTGTGGATAGCGTTCTCTCGCCAGCGCCTTGAGCACCTGCACGCCCAGCCTACACTCCACCACTCGGGTATTGAATGCGAGCCTCGCACTGCCGGCTTTCTCAGCCCGGACAAGGCTGTTCGCAACTACGAAAACCGCATCATCCAGCATCGGCACCGGTTTCGCTCTCAGTGGATTAAAATCTATTTTAAGCGCGCCTGCGGCTTTTGAAAGTATTGAAGCGGCGTGGTCCATTCCTCCGCCCTCGGTGCCCACATAACGTTCACCGTGAGCGAGAAGATCGGCAAGGTCGATGGGGCTAATATTCAGCGCATTCACCTTTACCATCACCAGTGCCACCGCCACAACCATTGCCGAACTGCTGGAAAGCCCGGAACCCTTGGGGATATTGCCACCTGCAATTCCCTTGAAGCCTTTCAATGGCAGTGCTTCGGATTGATGCTCCTTAGCCCAACCCCATAATGCCTGCACTGAGGCTTTTGCGTAGTTACCCCAATCACCAGCGGCATAGTGCTCGATATCCCCGGATGTTGTAAACTGCCTCTCTCCAAAAGCTGGGTCGATGTTGCTTAAGCAGACTTCCGGCCCACCCGCGGGTGAAAAGGCAATGGCGATGTTTCTCTCGGCGGCAATGGGAAATACGTGCAAGCCGTTATAGTCCAAGTGTTCTCCGATTATATTCACTCTGCCTGGCGCTCTTACCAGGCCGATATCGGGAGCATCCGTGTATATGCGCTTGAACTCTTCAATTACCTTGTGGTGCAATGTCCTACTATTAATGGGCATTTATTTTACCTCGCTGCCTCGGTAAACATCTGCTCCGCAGCCTGCTTCACAATATCGAAATCTGCGGGATCATCGGTATCAATGATCATTCGCCAGACTCCTGACTCCGTGCGGGAGCCTCTAACGAATACAAACGCCGACCGTCCCGGTGCGCGCAGCATCAATCGCCACGCTCCGCTTTCATCACCAGTGCGGACGGTGACCATTTTCGTCTCCTCGAAGTTCTCATATTCGTAGCTTGCGAACCTTGCGCTCAGATTCGGCCACAGCTTGGTGCTGAAGTATTGCTCCATGCGTTGTTTTACCTCACCGTGAGGTATAGGGGGCGAAGAAAGTTTGAGCATAACATTGGCGTTCATTGGTATCGATGCGATAAGCTCAGGCAAGGTGACGGCATGCGCTGCATCAAACCGGCAGCCGTTCACTCCGCTGATCACCTTCATCCATTCGCACGCCACGTCCGGGGTCGATTCAGCTTGTGCGGCAGACAGAGCCACTTGCAGACCATCCCTGCAGGTAGCGCTCTCGAAGATTGTCCCACCGTTCGCGCCTTCGACACCCACTGGCACATCGTAACCTTCTTTACGGAGCTGATGCATTCGGGAGACCACGTTAATCTCTCCGGTTTCTACTTGAAAGACCTTAGCGCCAAACGCTTCCGCAACCCTGTGGCTTGCCAGTGAGGTCGCATCGGAAGCGACCACCGCGAGAGGCTTGTCGCTCTTGCCATGCAGTTTCCTTCTGGCAAGGGCGAGAGCTATATTAAATGTTGCCACCCGCTGTGGGGGGATGATCGCAGACTCGTCGTAGCCGGGGAGCACGAGGTTGCCGCGGTCGGCATC
>JAJFTD010000035.1 GCA_021373255.1 bacterium | reverse complement strand
GCTATCCGCCACAGCAGTCACGCCAAGAACGCGACCACCGGAGCTGACCACCTGACCGTCTTTGCTCTCGGTGCCCGCGTGGAATACGATAACATCAGCGTTCTTCTCAGCATCACCAACACCGGTGATAACCTTGCCTTTTGCGTAGTCGCCCGGATACCCACCAGACGCCATTACCACGCATAGCGCCTTCCTATTGTACCAGTTAACGGCGATGCTGTCGAGTCTTCCCTGCGCTACAGCCAACATAATATCTACTAAATCGGTCTCCAATAGAGGCAATACAACCTGTGTTTCAGGGTCGCCGAAACGGGCGTTGAACTCCACCACCTTCGGCCCCTTGCTCGTGAGCGCCAGCCCCACATAAAGCACGCCCTTGTAATGAATGCCCATCTTTGCGAGCGCCTTGAGCGTGGGTTTCACGACCGAGTCCTGTGCGATCCTGTTCACTTCGGCAGTTACGACAGGCACTGGAGAATAACACCCCATCCCGCCAGTGTTGGGGCCCTCATCGTGGTCATAAGCTCGCTTGTAATCCTGAGCCGGCATCATCGGGACAAATGTTTCGCCGTCCACAAAGCACATAAATGACGCCTCGGGCCCGTCCAAAAACTCTTCCACAACCAGCCTGTTCCCCGATGCCCCAAACGCCTTCTGGTTCATAATGATATCGACAGCCTGCAGGGCGTCCTGCTTGGTCTTTGCTACAAATACACCCTTCCCCGCAGCCTCGCCATCGGCTTTCACCACAATAGGATCGCTCGTCTTCGCCGCAACAGACTCGATATACGAACTTGCCTTAGCCGGGTCATCAAACACCTCGCAACCCGCCGTGGGAATGCCGTTGTCCAGCATCAAACGCTTTGCAAAGACCTTGCTCCCTTCCATCTGCGCCGCCTGCTGATCCGGTCCGAAGACCGTAAGCCCACGCTTCTGGAATTCGTCCACCATTCCAATGATCAACGGCGATTCCGGCCCGACCACAGTGAGGTCGATCCCATTCTTCTCAGCAAAATCAGCCGCGCCCATAACATCCATCACGCTGCCGCCGACCCGCTCTGCCACCTGCCCAATCCCAGCATTGCCGGGCAGGGCATATATCTTATCAACCTTATCACTCTGTGCTATCTTCCAAGCAAGGGCATGCTCACGCCCCCCGCTTCCAATGACTAATACCTTCAACGAATCCTCCAGCTATAAATTCTTAATCGCGAAAGCGCGACAGTGCGAAAACGCGAAAAGGAAAGAAGTGGTGTCGGGTGCCAGGTGCCGGTTGGCAGTTGACGATTGACAGTCGAAGAGATAATGTAAGTTGCTTCGGATTGCGAAGCTGCCGAAGCCGCCGGACGCACAACGTGACCAGATATAAACATCCCTGCTCTTGATGGTCCTGCATCTGCGATCTAGGACCCACCTCTTGCGGATCTGTGATCCGCTTCCCTCGCTAGATTGGACCTACAACCGTCAAATCATCTTGTTCTTGCTTCAGCCGATGCGCAACCGAAGCACCATCACTCCTCTATTCCAACTTCGCCCTTTCGCGCTATCGCGATAAAAAATCTAGAACCCCCCGCTATCATCATAGCCTTCAGCCAAATTCTCGAATGATGCGAACTCGCGCACAAAACCGATCTTGACTGTTCCCGTAGGGCCATTTCTGTGCTTGCCGATGATGATTTCAGTGGTTTCAATGTGGCGTTGATCGGGGTCAAAGCCTGACCCATCACTGCCCTGCACTGACGCCGTGTCCTCAACTTCCTTAACCACGTAATACTCCGGTCTGTAGAGTAGCATGACAATGTCGGCTTCAGCCTCGATGGAGCCTGACTCCCTGAGGTCGGAAAGCATAGGCCGCTTATCTTCTCTCTTTTCAACAGCGCGGCTGAGCTGTGAGAGCGCAATAACCGGGCACTGCATCTCCCTCGCCAGACTCTTGAGCCCACGGGCAATCTCAGAAATCTCCTGTACGCGATTGTCGATGTTCCTGTGCGAACGCATTAGCTGCAGGTAATCTACCACTATCATCCCCAGTCCGTGCTCCGCTTTGAGCCTCCGGCACTTCGCGCGCATAGCCATCGCCGTCATGTCCGTGGTGTCGTCAATATAAATAGGTGCGTCCCATAGCTGGCTCGATGCTTGCGCTATGCGCTCCCATTCAGCGTCTTGGAAGTAACCTGTTCTCAGCCTGTGCGCGTTCGCCCGAGCCCTGGAACAGATCATTCTCTGGACCAACTGTTCGGCGGACATTTCTATGCTGAATATTGCTACTGTCTGATTGGCTTTTGTAGCCGCGTTGAGCGCCATATCCAGCGCGAGTGCGGTCTTGCCCATGGACGGTCTGGCGGCGATGATGATGAAGTCGGACTTCTGCAGCCCGGAGGTCATGTGGTCGAGTTTTGTGAACCCAGTCGGCACTCCTGATGACTCACCCTTATCGTGGTATCTCTTTTCGATCCACTCCCAAGCCTGCATAACCAGCGGTGTAATGGGCGTGAAATATTCACCCATCCGGCGCTGAGCCACACTGAATATCAATCGCTCGGCTCGGTCAGTGATCGTCTCGATATCCTCATCTTCGTTCTGCGCCATTCCAATAATCTGGGACCCAGCGGAGATGAGCTTCCTGAGGATCGACTTCTGCTCGACGATCTTGGAGTAGTATTCGATATTCGCGGCCGTTGGTACCGACTCTACCAGTGCCATCAGATATTCAGTGCCGCCGCAGTCTTCCAGCTTTCCGCGCTTTCGGAGTTCTTCCTGAAGTGTGATAAGGTCTGCGGGTTCGTCGCGCTCCGCCAGCGATGCAAGAGAATCGAAAACCTCCTGATGTGCCGGACGGTAGAAATCCTCCGACTTCAGGATTTCCATTCCCTTCTCAAGCGCCGAACGCTCGAGCATCATAGACCCGAGCGTCGATTGCTCCGCCTCAAGATTTTGAGGCGGCACCTTATCCATCGCGTTAATGCGTTCCAATCCCAGCCCCTATTCCTGTCCGATTACCTCAACATGAATATTCGCGGCCACATCGTGATGCAGCTTTACAGGCACCTCAAAGGTCCCAGCTGTCTTGATCGGCTCACTCATATGAATCTTGCGCTTGTCGATAACGATCTTGTGCTGACTTTTGAGGGCATCGGCTATTTCCTGGTTGGTAACCGAGCCGTACAACCTGGTTCCAGCGCCAGACTTGGCCTTGATCACCACTTTTGCCTCTCGCAATTTTTCAGCCACTGACTTAGCTTCATCCAGCATCTTCTCGTTCTTGGCTTCCAGCGTCTTCTGCTTCTTTTCGAGGTTCTTCATCGCCCCTTCGTCGGCTGGAACTGCCAGCTTGCGTGGCATAAGGAAGTTACGCGCATAACCCTCAGAGGTATTCACCAACTGCCCAGCTTTGCCCAGGTCCTTAACATCTTGAGTAAGGATAACTTTCATTCATTTCCCCTTATCTCTAATAAAGTCCGAATGCCAGGTATAAGGTTAGCGCATTATATCCAGCAACCTTATAACTTTCCAACATTCTGACTTACTAATCTATTTAGAATAACGCACGCCCAGCAGGACGTTCCTCCCGTCGGGATCGAACAGGTCGCTGACTCCGGTATATACTCCAAAGTGGTTGCTTACTCCCAACACACCGCGAAGCTCCAGATTAGGATCATTGGGCCTGAAAAGGTCGGCGCTGATCAGCATTTTCCTTCCCAGCAGACTCCTGTCATAACCGACACCCAACCGTGAAGCATACATACCATATCGAAATGCATCATGCTGGGTGAATACCAGACCACCCTGCAGATTCAGCCTTGTTTCTTCACCGATATCGCGCAACCCAAGGCGGTAGAAAGAATCATCTCTGCCTGCAAACGTATAGTTTGCATCAAAACGGTAGTTACCATCGCCAGTGTCCCACAGGCCATCTGCTGTAATACCATATTGTGGTATCGCCGCCTTTTGCTGCGGGGTGGGGCCACCGTTCTCTCCGGTTCCGCCGAATCTCTTGTTTAAGCCAGTAAGAAGTTGGTTTGCCTGCTCACTAGCTTGTGCAGCGTTGCACAGTGTTGCCTTGAGATTTTGTTGAAGGTCCTTATCGGTTGCCAAATCTTTGATGCCACTGCTGGCCTCATTGAGGTTAGTGAGCATTTGGACGGCTTGTTCAGCAGCTTCGTTAGCTCGGTTGAGTGCCTGCGAAATACTTGCCGAATTTCCCTCAAACGATGATACCAGCCCACCAGCCTGTTTGATGGCGATGTTCAGGTTAGCCATGGTCTCCCGAGCCTCGCCAAGCAGCGCCTTTATGTTCGGACGTGCATCGGTGGTCATCATATCATCGAGTTCCTTGCTCACCCTCGCAGCCTCTTCCGATGCTACAGCAAGGTTAGCAAAAGTCTCCTGCACCTGAGGAGCGGACTGGTTCAGCAGTGCACGCGCCGACTCAATCAACTGCGCAGATGATTCCGTAGACTTTTTCAGCGCCTTGATAGTCTCGCGCAGCGTGGACTGCATCTCCTTATCGCCTAAAATCTTGTTGATGTTGCCTGCAGTGACCTGCAACTGGCTGAGCAGCAGCCCGGTCTGCTCCATCAGTTCATCGAACTGGACTACTTGCCTGGTTTCAATCCTGCCGTCGCTCTGCACATACTTGTGGCTTCGTCCAGGAAGAATATCAACGTAATTATCTCCTATGAAACCTGCCGTAGTAATCTCGGCCAAGGAGTCCACTGGAATCTTGTTTTCTTTCCATATAAGCATGTTTACCCTGGCCCGGTTGCGCCCGGTGAGGTCGATACTTCGCACCACGCCGATCTTCACGCCGGCCATTCGTACATCTGAACCCTTGTCCAGGTTCTGCGCGCTTGGGAATATAGCGTATACGGGATAACTGGACGCCGTAAGGCTGAAACCGCCAAGGAACCAGTACACGGCAACGAACGCGAGGAACGCTATAAATACTATCAACCCAACTTTTGCTTCGTTTTTGAGTCTCACTCGCATAAGTCGAAAGGTCCGTTCCTTTCGACCCTCCTTCACTCCGTAACGTGTATAGGCCCCTGCGTCTCGCCCCGCATAAACTGCTTGACTGTGGCGTCTTCGCAGTTCTGCATCTCTTCAGTCGTTCCGCTGGCAATGATCCTGCCTTTGTGGATCATTGCAACCCTGCTTGATACGCTCATAATCGATTGAATGTCGTGTGACACCAGCACCGACGTGACTCCAAGCTCATCTCTCGCCTTGATTATCAATTCCGCAATGGTCGCCGCCGTGATAGGATCTAAACCGGCAGTCGGCTCATCGTAGAGCAGTATCTCCGGGTTCATCGCCAAAGCACGTGCAAGGCCGACCCGCTTCTGCATACCCCCCGACATCTCCGAGGGCATCTTGCTCTCCGTATGCGCCAACCCTACCATCGCCAGCCGGGCCATCACGACATCGGTTATCTCGCTTTCAGTCATTCGAGTGTGCCTTCTCAATCCGAATGCGACGTTCTCGAATACCGTGAGCGAATCAAACAACGCCGCATACTGAAACACCATTCCGATCCTTCGCCGGATGTTGTCCAACTGGCTTTCACGCATGCGTGCGATATCGATTCCGTCTATCAGAAGCTGTCCACCGGTAGGTCTCAAAAGACCTGCTATACATTTAAGCAGCGTGCTCTTTCCAGCGCCGGACATTCCCATAACCGCCATAGTCTCGCCTTTGCGGACGTGGAGGTCAATCCTGCGCAATATCGACCCACTCGGGACCCTGTATGAAAGCTGCTTTACTATGATCACAGGAATTGCGTCTTCCCGCCGAACATTACATAGGCCAGGAAGAAGTTCAAAATGTATATTATTACAATAGATATAACAACGGAATTCGTTGTAGACTTGCCTACGCCGGTCGCGCCCCCGCTGGTCTGCAGTCCCTGTTGTGCGCCTACTATTACAATGACTATCCCAAAGAACACCGTCTTGAGCAGTCCCATGTAGACATCATGGGGCAGAACCTGAGCTTTTAGACTGCTTATGAACCCGCCGCCCGCGACACCGTTAACCACCGCGACCATGTAAGCTGCCATGGTGCCGATAATATCAGCGAATATAGTAAGCACCGGCAGCATAATAATCCCAGCCAGGAAACGCGGTGTCACTAAATATTGTATAGGGCTTACGCCCAGTGCCCGCAACGCGTCGATCTGTTCAGTTACCTTCATGCTTCCGATCTCCGCGCCAATGGCACTCCCCGCTCGCGCTGCCACCACGACCGACGTCAGCACCGGTCCGATTTCTCTAGCGATGGATAGCCCAACGACAGCGCCTGTAAAGCTGCCCATACCCCATCTAACGACAATTTGCGCCATATACAGCGCCAATACCGCGCCAGAAAACGCCACGGTGATAATAACAATGGGCAGCGACGCCACGCCGATGAATGCCATCTGGTTGAAAGCCTCGCGAATATCGACTTTACCCTTAAAGATCAATTTCACGGTTCTCGCGGCCAGTATGGAACAATCTCCGATGAAATCGAAGAATTTATTGAGCGTTTTGTAGGTGAGCTCACCCGGCGCGGCGACAACCGCCGCGAGTTCGTCACCTACGTCCTGTAAGATTTCGCCGGCGACGTCTCCGGGACGTCCTCTACGCCTACTGGGCTGCTCGTCTGACATGGTCTCTCTGGTATCTGGGGGATTAGGTTTTCGCGCAGCAATTAGCCACCTCAAACCTTGAGTAGTATACTCGACAGTGGAGTTTGGTGTCAATGAAAATCGCAATGCACTGCTGGTGTGTAATGCAATAAAGAAATCTCTTGCACCTGGCCGAATACTATGGTATATTAAATGACGGTGTTGGCGAGCCGGTCCTGCCGGTGGTTTACAGTTGGACCGCGCTGAGCCAGTGAAAAATTGTTGCGGGTCTGTTAACGGAAGTATTGACAACCCGTATCTGGATTCGATATAATCTACAAGTTCGGGTGCGTATTGGTTGCGCCTGAGCTTTATGGCCGACATGTTAGGAGGCGATTAGATCACCTTTTCTCGTATCAACGGGAACAACTGAAGTACCATGAGGTGGACTAATAGCCCTTCGAGCGTGTCGCGAAGGGCTTTTTTGGTGCCCGGAAATCGATTAGCAAAGGGAGTGTCAGTTTGCCGACTATCAGCCAGCTTGTCAGAAAAGGCCGCCAGAACGTGAAGAAGAAGACCAAGGCGCCCGCACTAAAGGGGAATCCCCAGAAGCGTGGTGTGTGCCTGGTTGTGCGGACCGAAACGCCGAAGAAGCCTAACTCCGCTCTGCGGAAGGTGGCAAGAGTAAGACTTACCAACGGAATGGAAGTTACGACATACATTCCGGGGATTGGCCACAATCTGCAGGAGCACTCCGTGGTTCTTATCCGCGGAGGCAGGGTCAAGGACCTGCCAGGTGTTCGCTACCACGTAGTGCGTGGTACGCTTGATGCAGCCGGAACGTCTAACCGTAAGCAGGCCCGTTCCAAGTATGGCACAAAGCGGCCTAAGTAAGCTTCCGATGCGCGGACGCGCCGAAGTTCTTTGGAGGATTCTGAAACATGCCTAGAAAAGGCCCAGTTAAGAAGCGTGATATAATTCCTGATCCGGTCTACGGAAGCAGAATGCTCACGCGGTTGATCAACAGAGTTTTGTTGGATGGCAAGAAGAGCGCTGCGGAGAAGATTGTCTACGGCGCATTGAACATTATAGAAGAGAAGACCAAGCGCAGCGGCATTGAAGTGTTTGAAGAGGCCATGAGAAATGTTATGCCGGTTCTTGAAGTTAAGCCGAGGCGTGTTGGTGGTGCTACCTACCAGGTGCCTGTCGAAGTGAGACCGGACCGCAAGGTCACTCTCGCTCTTCGCTGGCTGGTGACCTACTCGCGAAAGCGCAGTGGTAACACTATGGTGGAAAGATTAGCCGCTGAGCTGCTTGATGCAGCTAACAATACCGGTGGTTCTGTCAAGAAGAGAGAAGACGGCCACAAGATGGCTG
Organism: bacterium; assembly: GCA_021373255.1. Classification (GTDB taxonomy): domain Bacteria; phylum Armatimonadota; class UBA5829; order UBA5829; family UBA5829; genus UBA5829. Next base: position 1,764 of record JAJFTD010000035.1, on the reverse strand, counting down.
ATGCCAACAAGGCATACGCTCACTACAGATATTAAATTGCTTTGGCTGCCTCGCGCAGCCGGAGCGAGTTTGAAGTTTAAATATACCGTTTCAGCAGGAAGGGGGCGGAAGATAGAGAGTAAGTAAAAGATCGATCTTCAGGGAACGGAGCAGCAGATGCTCGCAGCCCTGCGATCCGGCTTGCTTTCTGCTTTGCCTCGGGAGTTCTTTTTGAGTAAGGAAATTAAAATGTCTCGCGACTTTCCGTTGGAAAAGACGCGAAATATAGGAATAGCCGCGCATATCGACGCTGGTAAGACGACCGTTACCGAGCGAATGCTTTATTACACCGGCCGTATTCATCAGATGGGCGAAGTGCATGAAGGCGCTGCTACCATGGACTGGATGGAGCAGGAGCAGGAGCGAGGCATTACCATCACCTCTGCTGCGACTACATGTATATGGAATGATAGTCGCATAAACATCATCGATACCCCAGGTCACGTCGATTTTACAGTTGAAGTAGAACGAAGCATGCGCGTGCTTGACGGCGTTGTTGCTGTCTTCTGCGCTGTTGGCGGAGTTCAGCCTCAGTCCGAAACGGTATGGCGTCAAGCTAACAAGTATCATGTTCCCCGCATCGCATTCATCAATAAGATGGACCGCGTGGGTTCCGACTTCCAGAAGGTAGTCGAGAAACTCCGCGAGAGACTCGGTGCAAATGCTGTCCCCGTTCAGCTTCCCATCGGTGCGGAAGATAAGTTCCTCGGAGTTATTGACCTCATTCGCCTCAAAGCTCTTGTCTACAGTGACAACCTTGGTCGCGACTATGAGGAAACGGATATTCCTGATGAACTTCGCGCCAGTGCTCTTGAAGCTAGAGAATATCTGGTAGAGAAGGTCGCTGAGATCGACGAGCATCTGATGGAGAAGTACATCATGGGTGAGAAGATCACCCCTGAGGAAGTTAGGGCCGGCGTGCGGACTGGAACAGTTCGCAACAAACTTGTGCCTGTGCTGTGTGGATCCGCATTCAAAAACAAGGGTGTGCAGCCTTTAATGGACGCAGTAGTTGATTATCTGCCGTCTCCGCTGGATGTGCCGCCGGTACCCGGTATTGAGCCGAAGACCGGTGAGGCTATTACCCGCGAGGCATCAGATAATGAACCGTTCTCGGCGCTGGCATTCAAGATCATGAGCGACCCTTATGTCGGTAACCTTACATACTTCCGTGTATACAGCGGTACGCTGGAGCGCGGCAAGCAGGTTTGGAACGCCAGCAAAGGCAAGCGCGAGAGATTAAATCGCATCCTCAGAATGCATGCGAACCATCGAGAAGAAGTTGTCAAGGTCTACGCAGGCGATATCGTTGCTGCTGTAGGGTTGGACACGGCGAGTACTGGTGACACACTCTGTGCTGAAGATCATAAGATCATTCTTGAGTCTATCCAGTTCCCGGACCCTGTTATCCACGTAGCAATTGAGCCTAAGACAAAGGCTGACCAGGAAAAGATGGCGCTGGCGCTGCAGAGGCTGGCGAATGAGGACCCGACGTTCAAAACGCACACCGATGAAGATTCTGGACAGACGATCATCTCGGGAATGGGTGAACTTCACCTGGAGATTATCCTGGACCGACTTTATCGTGAGTTTAAGGTTGAAGCCAATCACGGTAGGCCGCAGGTTTCTTATAAGGAATCGATCACTGTGCCGGCGCATGCTGATGTCCGGTATGTGAAGCAGTCCGGTGGTCGCGGTCAATATGGCCATGCGATCATCGATGTG
>JAJFTD010000034.1 GCA_021373255.1 bacterium | reverse complement strand
CGCGTCTTTCTTCAGGAACACGATCCGCAAGAAAGCCGGTATTCACATGGTAACCAATGAGAAGCCAGCCTTCGTCCCAGTGCTGGACCCAGATCCATCCGACCCGTTCCAGGATTAAGTTACGTTCGTAAGGTGTCGGGTTCCAGGTGCTGGGGAAGGGAAATCCGGCACCCGATGCCTATCACCCAATACCCATAAGGTAATAAATGAGGATAATACATATAGCGGACCCGCACCTCGGGTATCGCGCTTATAATAGAATAACCAGCCAGGGACTGAACCGCCGTGAAGCTGATGTATTTCAGGCGTTTCGGCAAGCTCTTGCAAAGGCGGCGGAGGTTAAAGCAGATTTAATCTTGATCGCTGGCGATTTGTTTCATGTGGTTCGCCCGAGTAACCTGACCATCCAGCAGACCTTTCGCGAACTTGCGAATCTTCGCACGAAGACCTCGGCTCCGGTGGTGATCCTTGGTGGCAATCACGATTCACCGCGTTCGTCGGATACTGGCTGTATACTCGATCTATTTGCGAATCTGCCGAATATTTACGTCGCGCACTCAGAATATGTGCAAGTTAAGCTCGATAACTTAGACACATCTGTATTCTGTCTATGCCACCGAGCGCTGCCGCAAATATCGTCATTAAAACTCGAACCAGACCCTGCAAGCAAGCGGAACATACTCATGGTCCACGGCACCCTTGAGGGCGTAATCCGTCATGCCTACGATATTCACGAGATCAGCAGGGCGCAGGTGATAAGCGATGCCTGGGACTATATCGCATTCGGTCACTACCACGTATTCGAGGAGTTAGCGCCTAATGCGTATTACTCAGGTTCGCTTGAGTATACAAGTTCTAATATCTGGAGCGAAACGAAGCAGCCTAAGGGGATTGTTGAATATGATGTGGATGAGCATAAGCTGGTGGCGTTCCATAAAATCCCCACACGTGATGTCATCGACCTCCGGCCGATTGATGCCGGCGGTATTGTCGCACCAGATCTGAATTTGAAGATAAAGAACCGGATTGAGTCTGTCTCTGGCGGTCATGAGAATAAGATTGTTAGACTTGTAGTCGAAAACTTGCACAGGTCAGTGCAGGCGGACCTGGATTTCTCCCTTGTGAGGCAGATTCGTTCCGAGGCGCTTCACTTCGAACTCCAACTTCGTCCACCATCCCGTGACGGTAAAAGCGGGGTAGCACCTTCAGAATCGGGAATGGCTAAGCCTTTGGAGCAGGAATGGGACGAATTCGCTCGTGCCTATGATGCTCCTCCCGGCATCAATCGCGACCAGTTCGTAGATTTGGGGCGCGAATATTTGGCAAAAGCCGGGCAGGCGGAATAGCGGAATGAAATTAATCAGCCTTGAGCTCCAAAACTTCAGACAGCACATAGACTCGACTATCACCTTCACAGATGGTGTCACGGGTATTATCGGTCCTAACGGCTCCGGCAAGTCTACCATTCTTGAGGCCCTTGCGTGGGCGCTCTATGGCGCGCCAGCGATCCGCGGCACTAATGACACCATCAGAACCAAGTGCTGCGAGGGTGGGGCAAAGGTCAATGTGGCACTGACATTTGAACTCGGCGGCTCGATATACAAAGCTATGCGCACAATGGATGGCGCCGGGCGGTCGGGCTCGGCTGTGCTGGAAATAGATGGCAAACCCCTGCGTTCCGGTATGTCAGAGGTCTCCGATGCTATCACAAAGCTCCTGGGGATGGACTACCGGGCGTTCTTCACGAGCTTCTTTACAGGGCAAAAGTCAGTCGAGTTCATGGCAGCGATGGACGGTAGGGCGCGTGCAGCAGCTATAAGCAAGATGCTGGGTTATGACCGTGTCAGCAAGGCTCGCGACCGCGCGAATGAAGATCGCAAAGGACTTCACCGCGAGATTGAAACCATGGAGAAAGGGCTTGCAGACCCCGAGGAGCTCAAGGAGCGCAAGAAAGTTGCAAAAGCTCGCCTTGCAGCAGCCAAAGATGCCGTCGCCGAGGCTGAAGCAGCACATAATGGCTCACTTGATGTGGTCGAGAAGCTCAAACCGCTCAAAGAAGCATCGGATCAAAAGGCACGCCTCCACCAGGAGGTGTCTCGCCGGCTGGAACTAGACCGTGCCGATGTAACGCGCAGCACGCAGCGCCTTGCACAGATTCAGACGGAACTGTCAGACCTCGATGCAAAGCAGAAAGAGCTGGACACACTTCTGCCTACACTCGAGAAGTATGAGCAGGCCAAGACGGAGTTCAGGCGAATGGCCGAGCTCCAGAAACATGAGGGTGAACGGCAGCGGCTTGGCGGTGAAGTTGCAGCTCTTGCAAAGGAAGTGGCAAGGTTCCAAGCCAGAGAAAAGCATCTATCCGGCGCTGAGGATGCCCAGACTCGCGCTGCCATAGCCTTATCTGAGGCGGAAAGCCTTCTTGCGGCGACTGAGCAGACCCTGCGCACTCTTCGTGAGAGGAAAGTCGCTCACGAGCATAGCCAGCATGCCCAGATCAAGCAGACGGAATGGCAGATCAAAGAGATCACAAAAAAGCGTGATCAGATCGCAGAGGCGGGTGCTGATGGTGCCTGCCCGATGTGTGAGCGTCCCTTGGCTGCCGAGTTGCCCACCGTTCTCGCTAACTTCGATTCCCAAATCAACAGGCTGACCGATGAACTGCATCACATAACTGTTGTTAAAGCCAGGACCGAAGCCAACACACGCCGCATAGATTGCGTACAGGACGCCTGCGCCAAGCTCACGGCTCAAGTTGCACAACTTCGCGCTGACAAGTCCGCAGCAGATGCCCTGGTAGCTGAAAAAAACACCGTGCGTGAGCAGTTAACCGCGCGTGGTCGTGAACTGGATAGCCTACAGGAACAGATGAGCAATATTCCCGGCGGGTTCGATCAGGCGCGTTATAGAGAATTGCAAAAAGCAGGCGAAGAGCTTCGCCCCGTGCACGACCGCGCAATCGCACTCCGCTCATCCCTTGAGCGTCACACAGGTGTTCGCACCGAGATTGCCGAGTTGCAAGTATCTCTTGATAGCCGAAAGAATGAAATCGCCAAGGCCGAGCAGACCCTATCCGGGCTTGCGTTCTCGATAGATGAACACGAGAAGCTGCAGCACGACTTCGACGCCGCCTCAACGGTCCTCAGCGCATCTGTGATACAACTGGAGCGGCAAAAAGGCGAGGCGCAGGTAGCAAGTGTGCTCCTGCTTGCAATCGAGCGCGATGAGGCAGCCTTTAAGTCCAAACTCGATGAACTCAAGAATAAGCGGTCGGAGAGACTTCACCTCCAAACGGTGGCCGAAGCCCTTGATAAGCTCCGCGCTGATCTCAACGACCGCATCCGTCCAGAATTGGAAGCGATTGCCAGTGAACTGCTCTCTATTATGACGGAT
>JAJFTD010000125.1 GCA_021373255.1 bacterium | reverse complement strand
CTCGTCGAGTATTGGTTTGTTTGTCCACGCTATCCAAACCTTCTGGCCATCTTTGCGCATATTCTCGTTGATATTGGCTTCGTAGCGTAATGGATCGTTGCAGATATCTATCATCAGGGTGCTGAGGTCTCGTCCTGCTGTGTCTGTCTCGGGGACTATAGTACCAACAACGCTTTTACCAATAACTTCGTCTTTAGCATAGCCAAAGAAATTCTGGGCGAACTCATTGAAAAATGTGATGATGCCATGGCGGTTCCAGCGAAGAATGATGCTGTTAGCGTTTTGGACGAGTTCCCGGTATCTCGTCTCGCTTTCCTGCAACTCCTGCATTCGCTGCTGGAGCTCAGGATAATAGCTCTTATGAGTCGATCTTTCACCCAAGCCAATGATCTTTTCACGCATCGATCTCCAATTGCGTTGTCGCTCAGAGTGCTCGTTCATAAATATCCTCAATATCCAGACAGCCCATCAGTAACCATTCTGTACCCGGCTTTTTCTTGTACCCAAACCTAAATCACAGTTATCATTGCGGTTCCAGTACATCTGAGGGAGCTTTCTTGTTTTGAAAACATATTTGAAGCTGTTCCTGTATACATGGGTCTAAATCTACAAGACAGAAAAATATGTGGAGGGATATGCTATGCGAAACTATACTCGAGTTATACTCTGTTGCATGTTGTTTGCACTTGCAGTGGCAGATGGAGTATCGGCTGATGGCTTCCTGCTGCCTATCAAGCAGCCCGATGTGAATGTCTTTTCAGTGAAGTATCACCACGTGGATGTGTATATTGACGACCAGGCAGCAACGACAAAGGTCGACCAGGTATTCCACAATGATACTAAAATTGATGAAGAGGGCACATACATTTTTCCGCTTCCTAAAAACGCATCTATAAGCAAGTTCTCCATGTTCATCGGGGAAAAGGAAGCGCAGGGCAAGATTCTTGACCGGGATGAGGCACGTGATCTCTATGAATCAGTTGTCAGGAGTAGGAAAGATCCTGCGCTTTTAGAGTATATCGACCGCAACACGTTCCAGGCCAGGGTGTACCCCATTCCAGCCAATGGTGACAAGCGCATTCGCCTGGAGTACAACGAAATACTGAGGAATAACAACACCCTCTGCAAATACGTCTACCCCCTCAGCACAGAGCGGTTATCAGCGAAGCCTCTGCAGGATGTGCGCATAACCATCCGCATAAAGTCTTCCACTTCAATCAATAATATCTATTCACCCACTCATGCAATCAGGGTTGAACAAACCAAGCCTGGCGAAGCGACGGTCAGTTGGACGGCTAAGAATGTGAAACCCGATGAAGACCTGGTGCTCTATTTCAGTCAGGCCAAGAAAGATGTGGCGCTCGACGTGCTGACGTATCGGGAGAATGGCAAGCAGGGCTATTTCATGCTCCTTGCCAGCCCACAGGTTGCGGATGAGCAGAAAGCAGTAAGGCCGAAAAACGTTGTGTTCGTCCTTGACCGCACGGGAAGCATGGCTGGAGAGAAGATCGTTCAGGCCAAAGGCGCATTGAAATACTGCCTGAAGTCCCTCAAAGCCTATGATGAGTTCAACGTCATCACATTTAACGAAAGCCCTGACGTGATGTGGGAGAAGTCCGCAGAAGACCTCGTGCCAGCCACAAAAACCAACGTCGACAAGGCGCTGGCCTACATTGACCGCATCGATGCCTCCGGTGGCACAAATCTTAATGCAGCAGTGGTAAGAGCGTTAAAAGCATACAAGAATTCATGGGCGAAATCATCGACCACACCTGATTTCATAGTGCTGATCACCGATGGGGTGCCTACGGTCGGTGAGGAGAATATTGAGAACATTCTAAAGAATGCAAAGGCCGAGAAATCAGATGCGCGCATCTTCACATTCGGTGTCGGATACGATGTGAACACCCATCTGCTTGACCTTTTAACAGAGCAGACCGGAGGAAAGCCGGAGTATGTGCTGCCGAATGAGGACATCGAAGCATCTGTCTCTACATTCTTTACTGCCGTAAGCGAACCTCTGTTGACGAACATTTCCATCAAGGCAACTGGTGTGAAGATTCTGGATATGTTCCCTTCGAATCCGATGCCCGATCTCTTCAAAGGTTCGCAGTTGATTGTCCTTGGCAAGTATGACGGTCAAGGGACTGCCACCATTACGCTTTCAGGAAACACCTCAAACGGCGTGCGCGAGTGGAGCACCACAGTCAACCTGCCTGCGTCAGATACTGAAAGAGACTTCATACCACAGATATGGGCCGCTCGTAAGCTCGGTTTCCTCCTCGACCAGGTGCGGCTGCACAGGAGTGATGAGCTGATCAAGGAGATCATCCTGCTTTCCAAGGAGTGGGGCATACCGACCGAGTTCACCTCGTTCCTGGTAGAGGAGCCGGTGACGGCACAATCAATCGACTCGGTCGTCGCGGGCACCCAAGTACGCCTGGAAGAAGCCAGAAAAGCTGAATCCGGAAAGTGGAGTGTTGCTCAGAGTGTGAATAACAACGCATTGAAAGACAGAGCGCAGGTTCAGGCTTCACCCGGCGCTGCGCCGATGTCACCGGATGGGCTTAGGGCAGGCAATGTTCGCGGCTACATGGATAGCGAAGGGAATATCGTGACCAACGATCGAATACAGAACATCGGCTCGCGAACATTCTACCTGAGGGGCAGCCAATGGACGGACGCTCAAGTTGATGGAAAAGGCATGAAGAGTGTTCAGATCAAGCAGTTCAGCAACGCCCATTTCAAACTGCTAAAGGCTGTTCCCGATCTGGTTCGCTACCAGCGCCTCGGGAACATGACAATCCTCGTGAATAACCAGTCTGTGGAAATCGGGGCATCCGGCAAGGAAGATCTGAGTGATGCAGAGTTGAACACTATACTCGGGGTCTAGACCCTGAGGTATTTCTACAGCTATGCGTCGGGACTGTTTTCGTCCCGACGCATATGTGACACTATCTCACTCATCTTCCTGTTGACAAACTGGCTGTGCTGTGGCATATTATCTATTGTAGGAATCACACGCAGTGTGCTAATCACTTGTGAACTGCTGTGCCTGCTTTGGAGAAACCAGTATGAAGATGTTCGCCCCCTTGTCTCTGCTTGTTGCCTCGGTCTGTATGTGTGGTGCTATTGGCTCAGCGGCCAATGCAGATGTGGTTGCCCCATATTATCCCGCACCTAAAAGCGTCCAGTTTGTCTCCCAGGTCATTCCGGTGGCAGATGTATCGGCTACACTTGCAAACGGTGTCTCACTGAAAATCGGTGATGTGCAGGCTGAGCAGACATTGAACGGCGTGTGGAAATTCTCCAGGTTGACGAACAGCACGCAGCCGTTTGATAAGTCCGCAGATGTCGCCCTGGGCTACCATACGATTGGTTTCAATGACAGCGCATGGGACAATTTGTCGGTGCCGTTGAATTGGTATAAACAGTATCCCAGTTCCCAGAAGTCAGACGCGCCGTATGTGAAGGGCTGGTACCGCAGGTCGATCACGATCCCGGCGGATAAGCAGAGCGGAAGCGTTGTTCTCCAATTCGGTGTTATTGGTTATGAGGCCGATCTCTATTTCAATGGCACTTTCGTCGGCACCCATCACGGTGACTTCACCCCGTGGAGCGTTGATGTCACTAAGTGGGTGAATTTCGGCGAGCAGAACACTATTGCGATACAGGTGCTGTCCGATTTCGGGCCATCCAATGGGCTTACGACTCCCGCAAAGCACGCATACGGCGCGCAGTGGGGCATTGGCGATATCAAGGGTGGAATATGGCAGGACTCTTCAATCCGCTATTCTCCGTCCATATACATCAAGCGGGCGTTAGTCTCCCCGAGCGTATCAGGCTCATCTATCAAGGTTGAATACTGGATACAAAACGGCACCAGCCAGACAAAAACAATAGCCCTGTCCGGTGTAGTTAAGTCGGCGATGAGCTATGATTCCTCTAGTCAGGTTGCTAACGCCGCTCTCGGAACAGTCAAACTATCTCCCGGAGAAAACCACGGTACCACTACCATTTCGCTTACCAATCCTCACCTGTGGACACCCGATGACCCGTATCTTTACTACATGGTCCTCGCGCTCACAGATAATAACACTCTGGTAAGCGCATCTGCCGAACGCTTCGGGTTCCGTGATTTTAAGGCTGTAGGGAAGTACTTCTACCTCAATGGCAAGCGTATCTACCTATTCGGCGAGAACCTCGGCTCGAATGGCTATGGTGGTCAGGGTATAACTTCGGAATTGGAAAGTACCAACATTACAAACACCCTGCTCGGCTACAAATCCAAGGGCTATAACATCATCCGCACCGCCCACATGCCTGCGGTTAAAGCGTTATATGATCTCGCTGATGAGATCGGAATTATGCTCTACGATGAATGGGCGTGGTGTTTTACGACCTCTATCGATGCAACCAGCTTCGAAACGAACAACCTGGCCGAAATTCAGGAGTGGGTCTATCGTGATTACAACCATCCCAGCGTTGTGATGTGGTCGTGTGGAAATGAGATCAACTACACAAATAATACCACGGTTTACACTCAGCTAGGCAAGCAGGTCAGCCTGGTTCGGAGCCTGGATTTGTCTGGCCGTCCGGCGAGCAGTTTTTCCGGCGCTGCTTTTGACTTCGGAAAAGATAAGCTGGATACGGATTTCCTGGATCTGCACAGATACCTGGGCACCGGCTCCGCTGCATGGACTCGCTGTGAAGATGATTTCACCGGCATCTACAACTATGATGCTGCCGTCTATGGCCAGAGCGGCACGCTTTCCAAGCCATTCATCATTTGGGAGTGCATCGGCCTGTCGTGGGGCAATGTAATTGATGCAAACTATGTACCCGGTGATGTCGACAAATATATGCAGTATGCAGAGAAGCCAACGAGTTGGGAAACACCTAACGGCATTGGCTTTGCGGGCTTGATCGGCCTTGCTGCGGCCCTTGATGGTAACCGTGGGAGCACATATGCACAGAGAATATATGGAAGACACATCCTCGAAATCCTTCGCTATTACGACAACTTCGCAGGGTTTGCACCGTGGTATCTAGCTCCGAATTTAGATGCAGCCACCCTCTGGACGCAGCCGACCTACTGCGGCCTGCGCGCGGGCACCGGTATTCCTCCAAAGCACTTCTTCAGCGGCAGAACGTATAACCCGTCCCTGTTCATCGTGAACTCGTGCAACACGGACTGGGCTAACGTCAGCCTGAACATAGTGCTCGTGGGGACAGACGGTTCTCAGCAAGCTGTGGCGACATACAACTATTCCACCCTCAGCGCATGGGAGAAGAAAGAGCAGGCGGTAGCTGTTCAGATACCGGCGTCAGTAAGTCCAGGCCAATATCAAATGCGTCTTATACTGACCTGTGGTGGTCAGGAGATCAGCCGCAACTTCTACGATGTCTTCGTGCAGAGCCCATCTATAACTACAACCGCGATCCCCACCAGCAAGAACGTCGCTATACTAACACCAAAAACTAGCCTGGGCACGAATTTTGCGAACATCCTTTCAGACCTGAGAATAAACGCCACTCCCATCTCCAGCTTCGCAGGATTGTCGCAGTACAACGTGTTGATAATCCCTCCAGCCAGCGCGCAGGATCCTCTTCTTAAATCCAAAGAGGGCAGGCAGCCGCTGATGGATTGGGTCTCAAAGGGAGGCACTCTGCTCTACATGGAGCAGAACTATGGGAATGCATCTCTGCTCGGGGGCACGCTCAGTGGTGCTGAGACTTCATTTGTCGATCTTGTTGTGCCGAACCACCCGATTTTCAACGGCCTTTGCCAGGATAATTTCGATACGTGGGACAACTCCTACTACGGATTTACGATCACCCACGCCCTTTCGCCGTTTACAACAAACGCACTCGCGGCGAGGTGTCCGTTCCAGGGCGGCAGCGGTGTGCTCAGCGCCGTGACCGAAGGGACATACGGTTTCGGGCGAATCATCACCAGCCAACTCTGCGCCACGGCTCTCTGGAACACAGACAGCGTTGCCACAACTTATCTGCGAAATCTGCTCGCATACAGCCTGGGTAATACGATGGTTACCACTACTCGCCCCTGGCAGTTGGATGCACCTGTAATCCCGCCCAGCGCATCTACTGTTTCATGCAACAAGACCCCCGAAACCTGGTATAAGGCCTCGGATTTCGCATTTAATGCAGTCGGCGGATTCGGCCAGAGTTATATACACGAGTACATTTTTTCTTGGGATACCTCTGCGACTCACAATACCGGCACGAGCCACTATATTTGGGATGCTGGGGCGCTTATCATGAACACGCTTTCTTCGGGCAAATACTATCTCCATTTGTGCGGGCTCAATAGCGAGAACACCATCACAGGCTCGTTTGACTACGGCCCCTTTTGTTTCGACAATGTCCCGCCCCAGAACCCAACTTCAGCCACAGAGACGCACGGGACGGTGAGTGGAAGCTGGTTGTCCGGTGCTGTGACACCATCATTTACCTGGCCTGCCGGTACGGATGATGCATCCGGTGTCGCCGGATATCTCGTCTATTTCGGCCCGGACAGTAATGGAATGTCCACCAATGTCGTGCCATCCACCTCATTCAACGCTTCCTCAATAGTGATTGGTAATAATTACCTAAGGCTGCTTGCTAGAGACAACGCAGGGAATGACGCCGCGCAGTGGACGACAGCCTTTGTGCTCAAATATGATGCCACCGCGCCCTCCGCACCTGTCGTAACCGACGACGGCCCGTTTTCCGGCTCTAGGATGGCTCTCCACGCGAAATGGACTTCATCAGACTCGGAATCCGGCATTGTTGAGTATATGTATGCCATCGGCAAGTCACCGGGAGTGTCTGACGTCATTACATGGACGAGTGCTGGTACGGCAACAGATAACAAAATCACCATACCGTCTCCCGGCCTTGAATCCGGCGTCACGTATTACGTCTCAGTCAAGGCGAAAAATGCAGCAGGTCAATGGGGCAGTGTGGGCTCATCTGATGGGATCAAGGTCATAGACCCATCCTCCACAATTGGAGCAGCTAAATCTTTGAGCGATGACACGCCTGTCGCTCTTGCTAACAAGGTGGTTTCGGCGGTCTTCGCGGATCGCTATTATATCGAAGAACCGGACAAAAGCTCCGGGATACTCGTTATGGGGCAGGGGCCAGGCGTAGGGACGGTTATCACGATCGGCGGCGTAATGGGAACGAACACAAACTTTGAGAGGGCTATACTCTCGGCTGTAGTAGTGCTGGAGTCTAATTAAGGTAAAGGCAGGAATGAAGCACATGTCACTTTTTAGGAATATTCTATTTTCGATATGTATCGTATTCCTGGCTGAATACGGAGCCGCTGCTGGCATCTCCGGCACATTCGTAAAGGCAGATACCAACAACACCAGCCCGGCGAGTGCTATAGTTGCGAAAGATTATGCGGATGGGTACGATTCGCAGTGGACTCCAACAGCCTGGGGCAACGTCACTGCCCTCACTTCCTATGCTATGTTTGATATCCCAAACCACTACGGAGAAGACTGCCCGCAGCTTACGACAACAGTAAACAGGCTGGATCCGGCAAAGACTTACGAGGTGTATGTTCAGTTTCTCGCGTGCTATGGAGGGAACTGGGCTATTTATGCCAATCTGCCCGGGCAGCCCAGGGCACTCTTGACCATAAGCAACGCTACACCAACGGGAGTAACCTACGATGGGAGCAACCCAATTTGTGAGTATATGCTGGGCACAGTCAGCGGCGTAACATCATTATCCGTCAATGTAGATGATTACCACGACTCAACAGCTTATGCCCTGTCAGTCTATTATGGAGTAAGCTATAAAGAGGTTGATACACCCAGCGGGATCACCGGTACGTTTATAAAGGCAGATACCACCAACACAATTCCTGTGAATGCTATTGTCGCAAAGAACTATGCTGACGGGTACGATGCGAAGTGGACTCCAATGCCTTGGGGCAATGTCACTGCTCTCACATCCTATGCAAAGTTTGACCCGGCTAATAACCTGGGTGAAAACTGCCCCCTGCTTACCACAACCGTCAGGGGGCTGGATTCGGCCAAGACCTACGATGTCTACGTTCAGTTCCTCGCTCTTCTGGATGGGAACTGGGCTATCTATGCCGCGCTGTCGGGCCAGCCAAGGACACTTGCGCGCCTTGCTAATAGCGCTAAAACAGGGATAACGTTCGACGGAACCAACCCCATCTGCGAGTTCAAAGTGGGCACAATCAGGGGAATGTCATCATTTTCTGTGAATGTTGATGACTACTACGACTCGCCTGTCTATGCCCTTTCGCTATACTACGGAGTTAGTTATATGGAGAGCACCCAAGTCTCTCCATATTATCCGTAAGCCGCTTCGTTATACTTTTAATTGAGCTTCTGACCCCACAGTGCTGCAAATGTTCTGGGGATGTCGGTGTTTTCGTGAGTGCCAGTGAAGCGTTCCGCGCCGGGGCCGTATGCGTAGATCGGTACCATATTCGCGCTGTGGCCTTTGCTGACCCAGCCTGCACTGAACTTAGGATGCTCGGGGGATATATCCTGGACAGCGAGCCCACCGGTCTCATGATCGGCTGTTACAACCACCAGGGTGTTGCCGTCTTTCTTAGCGAAATCGAGTGCAGCGCGAACCGCATCATCGAACATCAGGAGTTCCTTGACCTCGCCCGCTGCATCATTGCCGTGGCAGCAGGAATCGATCTTACCTCCTTCGGACATCACAAAGAAGCCTTTGCTGCATTTCGAGAGAGTCTCAACTGCCTTGGAGGTCATCTCGGCGATTGTCGGCTCGGGACGGTTACTTGTCATTATATCCGGCGCGAAAAGGCCCATGATCCTCAGCGACGTGCTACTATTCATTGCATCGAGAGTGTAGAAGACATCATAACCGCGCTTTTTCGCATCATCGAGGAGATTGAGTCCGTCTTCACGTGCGCCGCCATCAGCCTTGGGAGTGAAGAGATTCTTGCCACCACCCAATATCACATTTGGCCTGCAAGCGATCATCTGGGCTGCGATATCCGTCTGCATGCCGCGGTTCTTAACGTGGGCTACAAACACTGCGGGAGTGGCATCGGTTACGGGCTTGGTCGTTACGATGCCGGTCGCCTTGCCCATATCACGCGCAAGCTCAAGGATGCTCTTTATGCGGTTACCATCCGGGTCCAGGGATATCGTGCCGTTGGTTGTTTTAACACCTGTCGCAAGCGCAGTGCCAGCAGCAGCGGAGTCTGTCACAATGCCGGACACCTTCGCCGGATGCGTAATTGAGAAGCCTGTGAAAGGCATAGTGTCCATAGCAAGTCGACCCAGGGTGCCGGGGCCCTCGCATCTACCGGCGGTGACCTGTCCTATCCCCATCCCGTCACCGATCAGAAATATAATGTTCTTGGGTGCGTTGCCCGCGATGCATGATGATGTCAGGACCATCAGCATCAGGATCATTAGTGATAATTGCCTGAGATACAGCCTATTTTTCATTACCGCCTCGTATTGTGTGGTGTGATAGTGATTACTTATACGTTTGGGCTCGTTATTCTTGCTCCTTTATTGCTGATGTTGTTGACTTTCTAGCTGACAATCCCAACCTGCTGCTGGTATACTGAATCCACTACACTTGCGTGGCTGTTCTACAAAGGAGCAAGTAATTTGACTTTGCAATACTCTCGCCCCGACCGCCAAACCCGCGAATGCAAATATTGGTGGTTTGATCATTGGGACCGGCTGGTTAACAGCGCGATCAGGTGTACCGGAACGCCTCGGGTCAAGCTGGAAGAGGGTGAGATAGCGATTGATTCCCACATCCACAGCCTCTTCTCCCACTGCTCTGTCTCCCAGCCCCAGGATATCATTCTCAGAGCTGTTCATCTGGGGCTTTCAGGTGTCTGTGTTATGGATCACAACGATATAAGAGGGTCCATAGATGCGGCGAAATGTGCTGATTACCTCAAACAGGAGGGCTTGATACCAGGTGAATTCCTCGTGATCCCAGGTGTCGAAATCAACAGCAGCCTGGGGCATATCGGTGCTATGTTTGTCAGTGAGAACATTCCCATGGGATTGGGTGTAGAGGAATGCGTGCATGCGATTCACGAAGCAGGTGGCCTTGCAGTGGCTGTGCATCCCTATCATTCCACAGGGATTTGTGATGCTATATTCGATGCGTCGTTTGATGCTGTGGAAGTCGAGTGTGGATCGGTCTTCAGTGAAAAGCTGGTCCGGCAGAACCGTGAGTTGATTACCAATCCAAAGCTGGCGGGCTATACCAAGCTCGGTTCCAGCGACGCCCACTATATCCAGGCTATCGCCTCCTGCTATACCGTAGTGAAGCCAGCCCAACTGACGCTTGATTCGGTTCGAGCCGCAATTACGATGGGTGAGTGCACAGCGAAGCTATCCGCACCTTGCCGCCGCCTCAGACATCTCCTAAGCCCTATTTCCAAGCTTCGGTGAAACCGGTAAATCCATCAGGATATACTGCCCCGCACGTGTGGCACAATCTATGTGGACAAGTGAATAGAGGAGACCGATACTGGCAAAGCCGTCGAAAGGCGGTGACGCAAAGCTAAGGGCCTAAGGCGGAAACGCTAAGGCAGTCTGGCTGCCGAAACTCCCACCGATCCGAGCGTGTTCGGAAACTGCGGACTGCGGAGCCCTGTGGGCCCGAGTAGTGTGGTTCGCAAGTCCGGGCAGGCGATGTGTGGCTGATAGTACGGAAGGCTCCTCTGAGGTAGCGGCGCTAGAGATGGCTGACTCTGGCGCCGTGTCCACGTACGGGGTCTCATTGATGCCAATTTCCATCTTCTTTAAAAGCCAGTGGAACACCAACCAGAGATTAGATGTCGAAAAGAGCATGAGTAATGCTCCGCCTGCGCCATAGGCTACAACGGAGGTGTTTGCTGTGACTTATAGCATAGTTGAGGGAAACCTGCTTGATCAGCAAGTAGATGCAATCGTGAACCCATGGAACCGCAACATCATTCCGTGGTGGCTACTGCTACCACAGGGTGTGTCAGGTGCCATTAAGAAGAAAGCTGGTTACCAACCGTTTCGAGAGCTTCAAAAGATTGGTCCTATCACGTTGGGTGGTGCAGTATATACCACATCAGGACGTTTGCCTTACAAGGCCATAATCCACGTTGCAGGCATCAATATGTTCTGGAGAGCCTCCCGGATATCTATTCAGAACTCGGTAATGAATGCAATAAAGCTGGCAGAGACGCTCGGCCTCAAATCGGTTGCGATGCCCATTATAGGTTCCGGATCCGGTAGCTTTCGGCAGGAAGAAGCTGAACATATTATATGTGAGGCCTTGGATAATTTGGATTGTGATATAAACGCAATAGTAGTTCGCTATAAACGGTAGAATACCTCTGGCTGTTAACTAATCTGTCATACCCCAACTTTCCAACCTTATGACCTTCCGACTTTCCACCCCACAATCATTGACATTCCCCCTCCACCGATGTAAAGTATTGAGGGGCTGGAACGAGCCCTTTTTTCAACTATGTACCTATCATTTGTGCTTGGACAGACCATAAAGGACCCTGATGGCAGGGAGCTTGGGCGGCTTGAGGATTTGATTGCTTCGCCTGCTGCGCACCTGCCTGTGATATCGGCTGTCGTCGTTAAGGTCAGCCGTGGGGAGATTCGCAACGTCGCGTGGGATTCGTTTAGTTACGACCCTGAGACGGAGCGGTTTTCGCTCGCGGTGCCTGTGGATGAGGCCGGGGAATATGGCATCACCGACGAGGATTTGCTGCTCAAGACCAACCTGATGGACAAGCAGCTCGTGGATGTACACGACTACAGGGTTGTGCGGGTTAACGACGTGCGGATAGAGCCGTCGGGCGGGCGATTGTATCTTGTTGGTGTTGATGTGGGTATGCGCGGCCTGCTTAGGCGGATGGGCTTGATGCACGTAATGGACAGGATCGCGAAAATCACCAAGGTTAAGCCCAGTTCACAGGTGATCGCATGGCACGATGTGGAGACGTTCGAGCGCGGCGTGGGCCGGTTGAAGCTCAAGGTGTCAGCCGAAAGGTTAAAGGCGCTTCACCCAGCCGACATTGCTCGAATTATAAATGATCTCGACCCTCACCAGCGTGCGGACGTTTTTGAAACCCTCGATCTTGAGACTGCGGCCGAGGTGCTTACGGAAACGGACCCTGAGGTCCAGGCATCGATTGTGGAGAACCTCAAGGACGAGCGGGCGGCGGATATTCTCGAAGAGATGGAACCGGATGAGGCCGCCGATGTGCTCGGTGATATTAGTGCAGATCGCCGCGAAGATATCCTCGAAGAGATGGAGCCTGAGGACGCTGAAGACGTCAAAGAGCTGCTCGCCTACGAAGACAGGACCGCTGGTGGCTTGATGACCACGGAGTATGTGGCGGTTTCCAGGGACATGACAGCCCAGGAAACGATAGATAAACTTCGAGAACTGGAACCATCTGCTGAGACGGTGTATTATGTATATGTAGTTGATAGTTCGGAGCACCTGGCTGGTGTGCTTTCGCTGAGAGACCTTATCGTGGCGAAGCCGCTGACCAAGATCGAGGACATAATGGTGGAAAGGGTGATACATGTTCACCTCGACGCCGATGTGGACGAGATCGTACAGTCTATGAGTGATTATAACCTGCTTGCGCTGCCTGTTGTCGATGAAGAAAACAGGATTCAGGGGATCATTACAGTTGATGATGCCCTGGAAGAGATTGCGCCCGAGGGGCGTCGCAGGCGTATTCCTAGGATCTGGAGCTAAACATTGGAACGCGAGATGCGAAAAGCGGAGAGCGAAATGTCATCTGAAGACGGCCATCCCGCACAGCCCCGGGGAGTCGAGCTTTCTGGGGCGTACGGACGGATATCGCTTGACGAGTTCCGC
The DNA here is from genome assembly GCA_021373255.1 of bacterium. Lineage (GTDB taxonomy): Bacteria > Armatimonadota > UBA5829 > UBA5829 > UBA5829 > UBA5829. Next base: position 8,498 of record JAJFTD010000125.1, on the reverse strand, counting down.
AACTTAATACTTCTGCCGAAAGGAGGTGACCGATATGAGGCGACTCAGCCGGAGTCGATTTCTCATGTTTCTGGCCGTCATCGGGCCGGGAATAATCACTGCCGCCGCGGACAACGACGCGGGCGGTATAACCACGTACTCCGTGGCGGGTGCTTTATATCGTTACGACCTCCTTTGGGTGATCGTGTTGATCACGTTCGTCCTGGCGATGATCCAGGAAATGTGCGCCCGGATGGGTGTTGTTACCCAGAAGGGCCTCGGGGAGCTTATCCGGGAGAACTTCGGTGTCAAGTGGACTATGTTCGCGCTTGGCACGCTGCTCATTGCTAACCTCGCAACCACCGCTGCCGAGTTCGCGGGCATTGCCGCCAGCCTGGAATTATTCGGCTTATCCAGATATATTACAGTCCCCATTGCCGGTATTGTCATCTGGCTCCTAGTGGTCAAAGGCACGTTCAAAACTGTTGAGCGAGTCTTTATGGCGCTTACGATTCTCTACGCCACCTATATCGTAGCCGGGATAATGGCGCACCCGCACTGGCCCACGGTCATTCACGCCACATTCGTTCCGCGCTTCAACACAAGCCCGGGGTTTGTGTTCCTTGCAATCGCGGTTATCGGGACTACCATCACGCCGTGGATGCAGTTCTTCCTCCAGGCAACTGTGGTGGACAAGGGTGTGAGGGTGGAGAACTACAAGTATCAGAAGTGGGATGTATACATAGGCTCGGTTCTGACCGATATAGTGTCATTTTTCATCATAGTCGCCGCTGGGGCTACGGTTTACGGCAAAGTGCACGGCAGTGAAATCACAGCCGTTCAGATAGCGCAGGCGTTGGCGCCGGTGGCGGGGAAATATGCGGAAGTCTTGTTCGCGCTGGGGCTGTTCAACGCGTCACTGCTGGCTGCGGCAGTGCTGCCGCTCTCGACTGCCTACACCTACAGCGAAGCGTTCGGTTGGGAAATCGGGGTGTCGCGCCGGTTCAGCGAAGCGCCTATATTCTACGGCATTTTCACGTTCAGCATCATCTTCGGAGCGATTGTTGTGCTCCTTCCGAACCCGGGTCTGATTCAGATCATGATCAACGCCCAGGCCATCAGCGGCATCCTGCTTCCGGTAATCCTGATCTTTATGCTCAAGCTGATAAACCGCAAAGATGTAATGGGAAAATATACCAACGGCCCGATTTATAATATAGCCGTCTGGGCAATGGCCATCGTGCTGATAATGATGACCCTGCTCTGGCTAGTAGGACTGATATTCGGGTTCTGATTTGCCAGTCTCAGACTATTTAGCTGCAGGAGACGATATCGGCGGCGCGGTTGGCTTGGGTCTCCATGGAATGCTCACATCGCTCATCAGCTTGCCTAATTCAACTCTCTGCGTCTCCGTAAGCATATCCCTTAAGGCTACAAACGTCTTGATTTTCTCGCTGAGAATGGCAGAATCGGCTTTCGACGCTTCATCGGCTGCTGCGGCGATGTCGGCTGAACTCGAATCTTGCTTTGTGAGTAACGTGATAAACTTCTCAGCTGCCGTACGTTGCGCGGCGATCTTCGGCTTCAGAGCCTCGTCAGACTGCCTCAACAAGTCCCTCACCTTCGGCTCCTGTTCACTTGTCAGGCCAAGCCTGCCGGAGAGCATCGGCAACGCATTCACGTTTATCACCTGCAGCACCCCAACCACCGGAGGCGCAGGAAAGACCCTCGCAGGCGGAGGAGCCTGACCGAACACAACAACCGGTAATCCCGCCAGCACAGCTAATGTCAATAATAGCTTTTTCAACTTACCAGCCTCCTACATGGTTCAGAATAAGTCCAGCTTAGGCTCTTTCTTTACTTCGACCACTTTCTTGCGCGCAGCCTCGATGTCAGCTATCAGCAGCGATTTTCCGCCGTCGTAGGTCTGTCCCATTTGCCGGAGGATATAGGCTGGGTGCAGGGCGGCAATGGCATATTTGGCGTATCTGGTTGGATAGAATATGCCCCGCTCCTGGGTCATCTTGAACTCTTTCTTGATTACAAACTTGGCTGATGGCGCGCCCAGGCACAGGATGACCAAAGGCTTCATGATTTCGATCTGCTTTTCGAGCCATGGAGTGCAGGTGACTATCTCGTCCGTGGCTGGAGGACGGTTGCGCGTGCGGCCGTTTTCAGTAATGCAGGCACGGCATTTGATTACATTGCCTATGAATATGTGCTTTCTGCTGATCCGGCATGCAGCCAGAGCTTCGTCCAGCAGAGCTCCTGCCCGACCCACAAACGGCCGACCGGTAGCATCTTCATTTTGCCCTGGTCCCTCACCTATTATCATCAGCGGCGATTCCGGGTTACCCTCGCCGAACACCACGTTACGCCTGGTGCCGGAAAGGCCGCATTTCGTGCATTCCGCGCACTGCGCGTGCAGCGCGTCCATCTGTTCTATTATCGATTCTCCCATTAGCTAACCTACCAGACCATCAATTACCGGCTTGAGTTTTTTATAAGTAGTCCCCAGCGCCTCGGGTATGACCTTAACATCGCCGAGTACCGTCATGAAGTTGGTGTCACCGCTCCATCGGGGCACGACGTGCATGTGCACGTGGTCTGCGATCCCTGCGCCAGCGGCTGCGCCTTGGTTAACGCCGATGTTGAAGCCGTCCGGTCCGGCTATCTCCTTCAGCGCTTTGCAGCAGACCTGCGCGAGTTGCATTATTTCCAGGCTTTCTTCATCATTAAGGAGTGACAGGTCGCCCAGGTGCCTGTAAGGCACTATGAGCAGGTGTCCGTTGGAGTAGGGGAATGCGTTCATGATGATATATGCATACTTGCCTCGGTACAGGATGTGGTTCTTCTCATCATCGTCCTGCGACGGAAACACGCAGAATATGCAGCCTTCGGGCTTCTCCCCTGTGATATACTCTAGCCGCCACGGTGCCCATAGTCTTTCCATAATGCTTACTCAACCTCTTTAATACTAGCTTGTCAGTGATAATCTACACGAAACTACCGTGTTCCGTCAATGTACTCATCTGAAAGAACGCTCATTTACAGGCGAACAGTGATGTGGGTATTATACGATGGCGAACGCGCATAGCTTATGCGAGGTGGATCAGTGCCGGCAATCAACATCGACGGTATAAAGATCAACTACATGGACTCCGGCAGGGGTATGCCCCTTGTCTTTGTGCCGGGCCTCGCGGGGTCAAAGGAATGGTTCAGTTATCAGGCGTCCGGGCTTTCCGATCATTTTCGTATTGTCAGCTACGATCTCAGGCGGGCGAGTGGCCATGTGGACTACTCGCTCGACTTGTTGGTTGACGATCTTTTCCGATTCTTAAAGGCTCTCAGAATTTATGGCGCGGTGATTGTAGGCCACTCGCTGGGTGGCTTGATCGCGATGTGCTTCGCGCTTAATCACCCCGAATATTGCCCGGCGCTGGTCTTGTGTTCCACCACTCCTACATTTCCCAGTGAATCTATAGATGAACTGGGCGCGTTTGTGCTCGTTGGCAAGGCGGAGAGCGAAGGCTTTTTCGCTAAGATGTGGCGTCGGTTATTCGGGTCAAAGGCTGAGCAGGAGGAACCTGGTGGTATTAGCACCGAAATGGCCAGGTTAGCCGGTCGATTGGATCACGCGACTCTCGCTCATCGCCTCAACATATTGCGAAAGACTGATCTGCGTCCAATTCTCCCCCAAATCGCGATTCCGACGCTCATTGTAGCCTCAACAGGCGATCAGCCCTATGTGCTTGCAGGCTCACAGCTTATGGATGAAAGCATACCTGAGTCGACTCTGGAAGTGATCGAAAACGATGATGAGTTCTACTTCTACACCAGGCATGATATCTTCAATGATATCCTAATTGACTACGTCTCAGAAAAGATTGCACGGTTTTAAATTCGCTTACAATAGCCGATTAAAATATAGTGGTGATGCAGGGATTGGGATGCTATTTGGTGAAGTGTCTTAGTGATGTCATGTCAACATTGCAACAGCTAAAAGTGCTTTAGCCCACATTATTCAACACAGCCGAATACCGCAGGTATTAATGCGGGTTAGATAGGAAGTACCATGCGTAGGTTTAGTGATGAACTTAGAATACCAAAATATGTGCAGCTCAAACTCTCAATAAAAGATTCCATTGAGGATGGGCGATTAGCACCCAATGCCAAACTTTTATCGCGACCTGAAATGGCTGATGCCTATGGGGTTAGTCACGTTACCGTCACCAAGGCACTCGATGAACTCGAGAATGAAGGTTATCTCTATCGTCTCCATGGCAAGGGTACATTTGTAGCCGAGAGAAAGCCGGACCACAAGACCCTGTCGGTCATTATCCCCAGCCTCGCGTTCAACGGCGATCAGGTTGCAGATAGCCTGGTGCTTGATGTCACCCCTAACATGGTTCACTACCTGGAGGATGAAGCCTACACGCATGGCTGGAATATTATGCTCCATATCAGCCATTATGACCCGGCTAGAGAACGCGAGTATTTCCGCAACACTATTGAGCATCATGCCGATGGCGCGATCATCCTTTATTCAGGGTACAAGGAAAACCTCGTATATATTCGCGAGATGAAAGAACTTAACATCCCGGTGGTGATGATAGATAGCTATACTGAGGATGTAAATGTCGATTACGTCTCTACTGATAATTTCAACGGTGCTATCAAGGCAACAAATAGACTATTGGATATGGGGTTTGAGAGGGTTTGTTGCCTTACTTCTGATCCCAAGAGTGTTCCTGCTCAGAAGAGAGTATCTGGGTATAAGGCAGCGATGGATGATCATAGAAAGAATGCCGATGTTGTTATAGTGCCGGATCAGTATGATTCAGATGGGTGGCAGCGGGGCGGATACGAGGTTGTGCATAACCTGCTTATGAATGCTGCACCATCGTGTGCGTTTTTTGCAATGTTTCCTGATCTGATGAAAGGTGCATGGACAGCTATTTCGGAAGTTGTATCGCCCGAAGATCGCGTAGGTCTCGCGTGCTTCGATGAGTCCAAGCTGGATATAAGCGGAAATGTGTGTATGGTGGAAGTGCTGCAGCCCTTGGAGGAAATAGCTAAGAGAAGCGTGATGGCAGTTATGGAGAATAGCACCACCAGAAGAGAAACGCTCAGGCTCCTCTTGACGCCGGAGATACGCGTTACACGTTTTGGAGAGTCTGCGTGACCAGCTTTAATATCACTACTACCTGATCATCCGGCTGCCTGTTCTGCCCATATGTATGGACTTTTTCCATAATATGGTCCAGGAGTTGCCTGGGGCTGCCCACAGGCGCTTGCATGATGATATCAGCAAGCCTGTCGCAGCCCAGCCTTTCGCCACTGCTGTCAGGCACGTCTGTTATGCCGTCAGTGTAGCACACCAGCATATCATTACCTGTGAGCTTAACTGATTGGGTGTTATAGGCTTGCTCGGTTACCACCCCCAGGATCGGTCCGTTAGGAGACAATGCCTCCACGATGTTCCTGTCAGAGCGCAACAATAGCGGGCTCTCGTGACCGGCATTAGAGTAGTTTATCGTATACGCCACCGGGTCGATAAGTCCATAGAACAACGTAACAAAAGTAAACTCGTTGGTGAACGCCCATAATGCCCTGTTTAGCGATGATATCACGTAACCCGGGTCCGAATATTGAGTTGCGAACCCTCTGAGCATGTATTTAGCTTCAGCCGTATGGATTGCTGCCTCTAAGCCTTTGCCGGATACATCGCCGACTACCAAACCGGTCTTACCATCGGGGAAGCTGATAATATCAAAGAAGTCGCCGCCTACTTCAGCCTCTTTTTGAGCTGGCGAATATGCAGTGGCGATTTCCAGCCCAGGCACATATGCGCTTTCTGGTATAAGGCTGCGCTGGAGAGTTTCAGCAATTCGCGCCTGCCTGGAATAGAGTGCCGCGTTTGTGAGTGCCGCTGACGCATGCGACGCCACTTCAGATATGAACCACAGATCCTCTTCATCAAAAAGTGGTTCAGACTCACCTCGAGATGCCGCTAACATGGCAAACAGCTCGCCTGCGACAAAGACAGGCGCTGACATCGCGCGAACTATTCCCGACAGCCTTGCGAACTCTGCTGATATCGGATCCTCTTTTCGCAAATCCTCAACGAGTCTGGGTTTCAGATCCGTCTCTCTAAACACGAGATCCAGCGTGACTCCTGCCTGCTCCATTGCCGTATCGATCTCTTTGGCTATTTCTTCATGGGGTGCAAAGGTTATCATATGGCTCATCCTGCCGGTTTCGGGATCCTCCTTGAACATTGAACAAGAACAGTTAAGGACATCGGCAGTCATTTTGATTGCGCAGTCGATTATGTGCTGTGTACTGAGTGTGGATGTGAAGAGTTGGCTGATTCCAGCTAAAGCAGCCATTCTAGCCATGTGTCGAGCTTCTCGCTGTTGGATTTTAACTTGCTCTGTAATGTTGATCAATACCCCTGTAAAATGATCAAGCCTTTGCTCCTCATCATACCTTGGTGTGAGATGTGCTCGAATCCATCTTACCTGGCCGTTTGGATCTATGATGCGCGTTTGCAGAGAATCCGGTTCACCTTTGACGGCAATCTCCGCTAGTTTAGCCACAACCTTATTCCGGTCATCGGGATGAGTAAGGTTTTTCCATATCTCAGGGTGTAATCGTAGTGTTTCGGCTGAGTAACCGGTTACATTTTCGATCATCCCTGCAAGTGTAATCGGATAACGATCAGGCGTCATTTTGAACAACACTACATCGACATTCTCGGCCAGTGTCCTGAACTTCTCTTCACTTTGCCTTAGCGCCTCCTGTGCTATTTTGGTCTCTGTGATATTCACATGTGAAACCACCAGGCCTCCACGTTCGCTTTGCAAACGTGCTGCGTACATGACAAACCATCGGCGTCCTTCCGGTGGGTTGCACTCGTACTCCATTTGAAAAGATGCCCACTGTCCGTCGAGCAGTGCCTCCAACCCCATTCGCGCCTGCCATGCTTCTTTTGATCCTGCACCCTCTGAATTGCGGCACACTGCGAGGTAGTTCATACCCACGCTGCCCTCTGCAAGCTCGGGAGCGCCGTTATCGATAGCAAACTGCTTCCAAGCATGGTTTACTGCGATTATCCAGCCATTACGGTCGAGCACGGCAACATTTGCAGGAATAGAATTTTGAACCGCGCTTAGCAGATCTTCACTTTCACGCAGTGCTTCTTCTGCACGCTTTTTATCAGTGATGTCCCTTCCGGCGCCTACAATCGCTACCACTCTGTCTTCTTCGTCTAATACAGCCTTGTCGGACCACGCTAACCAGCGCCACCCATCTTTTGTCCAGGCTCTCTGCTCCATATATGCTTTGTATGGTGGTATGAACAACTGTTCCATAACTTGCTTCGTGCTCTCAACATCAGCTTCGTGGACCAGCGGCATAAATGATTTCCCTATCAATTCGTCCTGAGTCTTGCCGAATAGCTCACAGTATGATGAGCTAACAAACATGAACCTCCCCTGGGTGTCGGTTTTAACGATGAGATCAGTGGTATTCTCAATCAATAGCTGATAGTTTTCTTTACTCTTTCGGATATCCTCAGTGGTTTGCTTGATCTCAGTGACATCTGTCAGGATCACATATATAGCAGCGGGATATCCATCCAGGTCATGGATTATATTGGTCGAGGCTCGAATGTCTCTCTCTTCGCCATCTCTGCGTTTCATTTTCAACTCGCCGGTCCAGAGACCGGATAAGATCTTCGGTCTTACCTCACGTTCATATTCTTCTACGCACTCCTGAGGGATGAAATCGAGGTAATCTGCACCGATAAGTTGGTCGGCCGACTCATACCCGAAGAGTTCCGCGTAGGCTTTGTTGCAGAATATCAGCCGGCCATCCATATCACGGATGCATACTGCGTTTGGAGATTTGTCCAGCAGTTGCCTGTAATGCAGCGGCAGTTCGGGAATGAGCCGTCCATCACCAATTTCAGAGATCATGCTGATGATGTGCAATATGCCGGTGTCGGGATCTTGCCGCGACACTGCCATCTGCTTGATCCAAAGCTGCTGTCCGTCTTTGCGAAAGATTCTATAGGTCTCAGCGAATGGCTCTCCAATAAGTAGCCTTTCATAAGCCGCACGAATCGGTTCTCGGTCCGCTGGGTGGATGATGTCGATCCACGTTGTTGGTTCTGACTTCAGCTCTTCCACATCATAGCCTGCCAGCTCGGCCACGTTTTGTCCGACAAACAGAGTCTGTAATTGGTCATTGTGTAATTGTACGGCGAAGATGTTACCTGAAAAACCATTGATCAGTTGGTTACAAAAGGTCATGTCCAGATGTTCGGAGGAACCACCCTGGTTATATTGCGAGTCTTTCACAGACACAGCCATTACTCCGATTGATCTGATCGCTAAAATAATGCGGGTCAGAGTGTTCACAGCGTATTACGCAGTGTTTTTCTTTACCCAAGACACATCTACGATACGTCCATTTATCGCATACAACTGTAAAAAATCATAAAAACATGAGCC
>JAJFTD010000010.1 GCA_021373255.1 bacterium | reverse complement strand
GTGCGCGGTAAGTGCAACCTGGTTTCAGTCGTTCCGCAAAGGCAGACGTTGGAAGACCTCTTTGTCGAGATTGTAAGGGAGGCACGCAAGTGATCATCTGGTCTATTGCAAAGACTACGTTCGGCGACGCCATGAGGAAGAAAGTTGTACAGATCTTCCTGGTTGTCGCGATGGGTCTAATTATTATTTCGTTGTCATTCTCACAAGCCCTGTCATTCTCCAGGCAAGAGGGCTCAGCCACGGACATTATGCTAGTTAAGAGCTTTGGACTTGGCCTTATGGCTCTTGCCGGCTGGTTGATCAGCCTTGTGATGGGCGTTTCGCTTATACCGCAGGAAATTGAACGCAGAACTATATATACTATTCTTTCTAAGCCGGTTAAGCGATTTGAGTTTATAATCGGTAAATATCTGGGGGCTATGCTTACCCTGGCCGTATGCGTTGGACTGATGGGTGTTGTGTTCTTCGGAGTAGTCATTGCCAAAGCGCATGGCGCCGACGTATCATCGGCGACTCAAACCTCTGGAATCACAAATGTAGGTAGCCATGGAGCAGACATTTGGGATTGGAATATGCTTTGGGGTGTGGTGATGATCTACCTCCAGTTCATGGTGCTTAGCGCAGTGGTGATACTGTTCTCCGTGTTCTTTACACCCACAGTAAACTTCTTCATGGGCTTAGGTGTATACATCGTTGGTGTTATGGCATCGCTCACTGAGACACTTGCTACAACCCAAGATGGAAACATGATACTCAAGTGGTTTTACACAATAATCCACTGGTGTATTCCGAACTTTGATAAATTCAATGTTACGAACACTCTTCTTCACCCTGAAGCACACATTACAAATGTTGCAAACTACACAGGCAAGGTTGCCCTATATGGACTCACCTATACCCTGGTTATGATGCTTCTGGCTGTTATCATCTTCGAGAAGAAGGAAGTCTAGCTATGGGCGAAGGGAAACGAAGGTTACTTATCGTCTTAACGATTGCCATGTTCATCGCGATGGTTGCAGCCCAGAGCTTGGTTGACCCGATGCAGGTCGCTATTCGCAAGGGAGAGAAATCGGTATCCAGTAGCGATAACAGTGAACTCATGGTGCAGCTTCCGGGGCAGTTCGTTCTGGCCTCGGCGGTGGGATTCAAGGAAGTTATCGCGGGTGCGCTTTGGGTGAGAGCAGACACGTTCTTCCACGAGGGCGAATATCAGGCAATCGTACCGATAGTGCGGCTGGTCACATGGTTGGACCCTCACAATATCGACGTCTTTACTACCGGCGCATGGCACCTGGATTACAACTTTGTAGATGAAAACCAGTTGTCGGATAAACGCTACATACCAGCATCTGTCGCTTTATTGAAAGAAGGCATCGCAAATAACCCAAACATATGGGATCTGTACTTCGAACTCGCGTGGACGCACTATAACAAGAAAATCGGCGACCAGCAGCAGGCGCTTTACTGGATGAAGAAAGCGTGCGAACACGACGGCTACGATGTAAACTCAGGCAAGAAAGTTGACAGGCCGGAGTTTGTAGACAGAATGCTCGCACATCAATATGAGAAGATTGGTGACTTCGACAACGCTGTCAAACAGTGGTATAAAGCCAGAAAGCGCGTTGAGCATATACTGAAGAAGAACGTCCACACTTCTGAATATGTGGATGCCAGTTCTCTTGATGTATGCGATCGAAACCTTGCTTTGCTTCTCCTGAGAATGGCTTGGCGCTATGGCGATATGGACGCGTATAAACAGGGAATTGATGTTGCTATGCGCGTGGGTAAGCACGATCGCGGTATGTCTCAGTGGAAACAGGCCACACTTGCCGCTAAGAAAGATTATGAACAGCGTCTGGCGTCAGGCAAGCCCTTCGGGGATGTTCGCAAGCCTATAGATGCCGGTTTCCAAGTATCCGTGAAGAGGCTATCTCCTAAGGTACTATTAATCAGTGGTAAGCTAAACCTGGTTCCAACTTCGGAGTATCAGAACCTTGCATCTGAGTGCTTTACCAACTGGTTTGCTGAAAACCAGAAGGCTGACGCTAACAACAAAGTGGCGTGGCGCGATGGTAGCCGTGTAAGCTGGATGCTTGCGGATTATGGCTACAAGACACCTGATCTGAAGACATTTAATTGGAAACTGGACAACAATTCCATGGTTGTCTGGGACAGTATATATGTTCAGGGCGGATCATTCTCTAGCAAGATTGACTTGAGTAAAAATCCCGATTTCTATCCGTTCAAAGCAAAGAAATATACCCTTACTGTGTGGGTGTCGCCACAACAGCCAAGTTCACCTGACTTTATACAGGATCGCATTGGCTGGAAAGGTGAAGCGCTTACGGATAAGAATTATCTGGACACGAAGATGCTTCCAGGGTCCCGTTGTCTCAAATGGGAGAAGACGATTACACGGGAGCAGCTATTGTAATAAAGCGGGCTAATATCTCAATTGTTGTGCTCGCATAAAGGGGCCGAGGCGTGCTATAATATAGAGCCTTCGGCCCCTTATCTGTTTTTGATAATGAGTGTAGGCAACTTTTAAAGTTTAAGATGTGACCGTGCTAGACGGGGAACTAGCGGTGCCCTGTAACCCGCAATCCGCTGAAGCGGGGTTGAATTCCTGCCCGCGGTCTGGTCGTTTGAGCACGTACTCTGGTAAGTGGCGTTGATAGTCGGGCCCTGCGCAATGCCCGGCGCGCGAACTCCGTCAGGTCCGGAAGGAAGCAGCGGTAAACGCGTTCGCACATGTGCCGCAAGGTGTTCCGGCTGGAGCTAACTGCCTGGGCAACGCTTGGGCGGCCCTATCAGAGGCAGGTGCACGGTCGCTTAGTTTACTGATTATGCCCTATATTTCCCTCTATCGCAAATATCGCTCTCAGACGTTCGATGACGTGATCGGTCAGGATCATGTTGTTCGGACAATTCGCAACGCCATCAAAGCGGGGCGAATAGGGCAGGGGTATTTGTTTTGTGGTTCCCGAGGAACAGGCAAGACAACTGTAGCCAGGTTGATTGCTAAAGCGTTAAACTGCCTCTCCTCTGATGGTCCCACTCCTGACCCCTGTAATCAATGCGAGGCGTGTTTGGCTATTACAGAGGGAAATGCTGTCGATGTTGTGGAGATGGATGCGGCGTCTAACCGTGGTGTGGACGATGTTGATGCACTGCGCGACGGGGTGAAGTATCCCCCGATGCAACTTCGCTACAAGGTCTACATCATTGACGAAGCCCACCAGCTCTCTGCTACCGCTAAGGATGCATTTCTAAAGACCCTAGAAGAGCCGCCGCCGCATGCAGTGTTCATCCTCGCAACCACCGAGGCTCAGAAGATTCCGATCACCATCCGTTCTCGCTGTCAGCAGTTCGATTTCAGGCGCGGGACTGCTGACGAAATTGGCGGCAGGTTGATGCATGTAGTCCATGGCGAAGGTGCTACAATAGACGACGATGCTGTAGAACTCGTTGCTCGTGCTGCAAATGGGTCTTACAGAGACTCCCTGAGCCTCCTTGAGCAAGTAATGGCTTATACAGATGGCCAGATTACCACGAAAGATGTCTATACGGTGCTTGGAGCCGTAGATGAAGATGTTCTGCTTGAGATGGGCGATGTGCTGGCTTCCACAGATACCGCAGCCGCCTTCGCTATTGCTGACAGGCTTCTTCGTCAGGGCAAGGATGTGCGTGAGCTGTTGAAATCAGCAGCAAACCATTTTCGCGATGTGCTCACCCTGAAGGTTGGCGCAGATACGCGACACAAAGACGATGAGCGATGGCGCGCGCAGGCGGAGAACCTGTCTCAGGAACGGCTGGTTAGTATCATCAGCACACTCGCCGGAGCTGAAAAAGATTTGAAGTGGAATGAACAGCATAGGCTTGGTTTAGAAATGGCCTTGCTTCGTGCGATGATTCGGCCGAAAGAACCAGCGGTTCAAACACATGTGGTGATGGAGTCGGCTCCGGTTACCCGGAGAGTCGAACCTGCGGCAGAGACACCAAGACCAGCACATACTGAACCCAAGAAAGCTGCTCCTGTAGTTGTAGAACCGGTAGCTGAAGTTACCCCCGAACCTGTTGATGGAATAGTAGAGAGTTCGGATGTGACCTTGGGTGATCTCCAGCGAGGCTGGCCGAAGGTGCTAAAGCACATTCAGAAGATTTTGAAGCAGCCTAATATTTCAGCGTGCGCGCAACAGGGACAGCCGATAAGTCTGTCAGGAACGGTTGTCACGTTGGGATTTACTAAGAAGTGGGATTTCCATCGCACTCGCGTGGAGCAAGGCACAGAATGGGTAGAGCGAGGAATATGGGATGTCCTCGGCGCAAAGCTCAAGGTCAGAACAACTCTGGTCGAGGAGCAAGCGGCACCAATGGGTAGAGGATTAGGTGATGGAGGCTCGGCAGAACCCAATGAACCGATCCAGCACCCTCTGATGAACGATGTGTTGACGATGTTTGATGGCGAAGTTGTAGATCATGATATAGATCCTTGGGAGGGCCAGACGTAATGGCAAAAGGTAATCCGTTCGGGAATGTCCCGGGTATGGGCAATATGATGAAGCAAGTCCAGAAGATGGTAGAAGACCAGCAGAAGATGGAGCAAGAACTCCGTGAACTGCGGCTCGAAGCAACCTCTGGAGGCGGAATGGTGAAAGCGGTCGCCAATGGCGCCGGAGAAATTCTTGAAATCACTATCGACCCGCAGGTAGTAGACCCTGAAGATGTAGAAATGCTCCAGGACCTGATCGTAAGCGCCGTAAGGGAAGCTATCGAGAAGGGCGTGGAGACCAGAGAGGCCAGAGTGAAAGAGCTCACCGGCGGCCTTAACATTCCTGGGTTGATGTAATTAATATAAAAACAATGGGTGGAGACATGCTTAATATCTCCGCCCATTGTTAGTTTTCTTTATAAATACTCCCCAGTATTATTCCGACACACTACCAGATGGCGCAATCTGCACTCTATATAAGTTTTGTGGCACTTTGTCTCCAGTAATCTCGTTGCGAATAGCGAGGAATGTTAGGGCGTTATCTTGATCGAAGTTCATATTTAATATACTCATAAATGAACCAATCTCCTGCCCATCGACTACTACTAAGCATTCATTCTGCTGATCATCACTTTTCTTTATAGATACCACTCGAGATCCATCTGGGCTCAATATTACAGAACCATTTCCAGGATACTCTTTCCCGTCAACAACGGTTACGTAATCAGAGGAATCTTTTATGCTTGCAGTATATACCAATTTGTCGGCGCCGGAGATATAGGTTGAATTATAATTGATACCGGCGAATGAAGGTCCTCTCGCCCCATCGTGGACAACAAACCAATTATAATCCCCCATCTTTGCAGAATAGGCATAGTGCTTGCCATCCCGGCTAAATACCGGATAATCCTCAGATATGTCATCATAGGCAGGAGATGGCACACCATCGATTACCATGTAGTATTTCTCCCCGAGTTTCGCCTTATAGTACAGTTTTCCGTCCTTTCCGTACATCTGGCATGGAGTCCAGTTTCTTTCTCCTATCTCATCATATCCCTTGCCTGGTTTGCCATCTATAAATACGGAATACTTTTCACCATCAGGTGTAGCGGTATATGTTATGTGCTTGCTGTCCGGGCTGAAGATTACACTGATACTAACGATATCCTGGAGTTTTGGCCCTCGCTTCCCATCAACCACAACGAAAGATACCGGATCACTGTTTTCGTTGTAATTTGTTGCAACATATGCCAGGTGTTTACCGTCGGGGCTGAATGTTAGCATACCATCGATATCATCATACTTCTCCCCTGCTTTGCCATCGAGCACAACGAACATATGGTCACCTTTTCTCGCTACAAAGGCCACCCGGCTCCCATCGAGGCTAAATTCCATACCTTGGATACCCTGATAATCCGCGCTCATTCTACCGTCGATCACTGCTCTCTCATGATCTAAACCGTTCTTATCACGTTCGTTTGCCACGACATAGGCGTAGTGACCGTTCGCGCCGAAAATACAGGGACAGTAGGAATTCTCTACTACTCTCAATGGTGTCTTTGCTGAGAATGAAGGAAATCTCATCACAATGCCATGATATTGTTGGGATTCCTTGCCATCCATAACAAATATGGCTTTTCCCCCTCGGAAACCAACGAAGCACACATGCTTACTGTCTGCTGAGAAATATGGCTCCCTAATCCCATCAAACTCTGCGCTTTCCTTTCCATCTACAACCATCACCCACTTCTTGCCTATTCTAGCCGTATATGCAACACGTCGGCCATCAGGGCTGAAGCAGAAATCACGTGTGCTGTATGCTCCCTTTACAACATTACGTATCTGGTCGTAAGATGAGCCCTCTTTACCATCCAACCACATACAACATTTACCAGTCTCCAACAGTTCTACAATGCCAACATGCCGGTCGTAGGGCGATTTTTTGCATAACGCGAGATCAATAGGGAATTCCATGTTGTTGAGTTCCCTAATGCGCTCCGGGGTCCACAATTTAAGATCATTCTCATTTTCAATAACAACCGAAGGCAGACGTCCAAGCTTCTCTATTTTATAATCGATCGCTTCGGCTGGGCATGTAATGATAATCGCTATCATAAGTAAGCAGAGCTTTAGAAAGATTTTATGCAATGTATGCACTCCAATGTATAAGTTTCTTTGTTCTGATTATCGGGTCCATGTGGCAATTC
>JAJFTD010000198.1 GCA_021373255.1 bacterium | reverse complement strand
GGTAGCTTCGAGTATGAGTGTATATGGTGAAGGACTTTACGTTACCTCTGACGGCAGGGAAGCTACCGGCGTTGAACGCACTGCAGAGCAATTGAAGCTGGGACAGTGGGAGATAAGGGACGGAGATGGAAATGTTTTAACCCCCCTCGCAACGCCTGAATGGAAAACTCCAGTGCTCGCTTCTGTGTATGCGTTGTCGAAGTATGATCAGGAGCGTATGTGTCTTGTTGTTGGCCGGGCGTATGGCATCGAGACTGTGGCCCTGCGGTTCTTCAATGTATTTGGCACCAGGCAGGCGCTGTCAAACCCCTATACCGGTGTGCTTGCGATCTTCGCTTCACGGTTAATGAACGACAATCCCCCGTTGATCTACGAAGACGGTTACCAGCAGCGGGATTTCGTGAGTGTGCGGGACGTGGCTCGCGCATGCAGGCTGGCACTAGAGACTCCCGAAGCGGCCGGAGAGGTGTTCAACATCGGCAGTGGTGAGTGTTACACAATTGCACAAGTAGCCGAGAGTGTGGCAGATGCGCTTGGCCGAAGTGATATCGAGCCTGAAATTACCGGCAAATACAGGGTGGGCGATATAAGGCACTGCTTCGCTGACATATCCAAGGCACGTTGGATGCTGGGCTACGAGCCTGAAGTATCGTTGAATGATGGTCTGGGTGAGTTGGTGGAATGGCTGGACGGCCAGGTGGCGGTGGATCGACTGGCTGAAGCTAACGCCGAACTCGCCGCGCGGAGACTTACTGTATGAATGGCAACAATAATAGCCACAAGCCGCCGGGCGGCGTGAAAAGGCGCACACAGGGCAAAGTAGTCCCGGTGGTGGGTGTTGTCGAGTGGTTCAGACCGGGAGAGCACGATCGAGTCGAGCGTGTGCTTGCCGACCTTAAGGCGCTGCGGGTGGAGCACCTGCGCACGGGCATCTCCTGGGCGGATTGGCACACCCCTGAGGGGCCGGAGTGGTATCGCTGGCTGTTCAAGAAACTGGCGGAAAGTATTACAATACTCCCTTGCTTCCTTTACACGCCGACCTCGTTGGGGATATCTCCCAAGATGTCTTCGCCCCCCAGGGATCCCAGGGCATATGCAGACTTCTTGGATGTGATGATCACTGAATTCGGTGAGCATTTCGAGTGGGTGGAGCTGTGGAACGAGCCTAACAACGTACGCGAGTGGGACTACACTCTCGACCAGGACTGGATGGTGTTCTGCCGGATGGTTGGAGGAGCCGCGTATTGGGCGAAGCAGCGTGGGAAGAAAACCGCACTTGGCGGCATGAGTCCCGTAGACCCGAGCTGGTTGGAGATGATATTCTCACGTGGGGTGGGGCGTTATATCGACGCTTTCGGCATTCATGGCTTCCCGGATACGTTCGATTACCCCTGGTTCGGGTGGGACGATCAAGTTGAAAAGGTCCGGGGGGTGCTGGAAAAACACTCTTCAAAGGCTGAGACTTGGATCACGGAAGCCGGGTTCTCGACCTGGCGGCACGATGAGCATAGGCAGTTGTGTGAGTTTCTGGACGTTGTGCACGCTCCGGTTGATCGGGTGTATTGGTACGCCGCGAGCGATCTGCGCCCGGAACTGCCTACTGTTGATGGATTTCACCTGGATGAGCGTGAATATCACTTCGGACTGAAGCGCGTGGACGACTCTCCGAAGCTGCTCTATCGCATCTGGGGGAACGGTGGTATCAAAGATATGAAGCGTATTGCCGAACTTGGCCGAACGGCAACGCGGGTGAAAGATCCCAAGCCCACGGTATTGATCACCGGTGGAGCCGGGTTTATAGGCACCAATCTCGCCCGCCGCATGCTAGATTCAAGCAAGAGAGTAGTACTTCTAGATAACCTTTCTCGCCCTGGGGTAGAGCGAAATGTGCGCTGGCTGTGTGATAACTACCCCGGCAATGTGGATGTAAGAGTGGCGGATGTTCGTGATCTACACGCATTGAAAAATGCCGTAGCGGGGGTTGAGTCGGTGTTCCATTTCGCCGCCCAGGTGGCAGTTACCACAAGTCTGGTCTCGCCTATAGATGATTTTGAAGTAAACGCGCACGGGACGCTGAACTTGCTTGAAGCAATAAGGACGCTTGAAAACCCGCCGCCTGTTATCTTCACATCCACCAATAAAGTATATGGCGCGCTGGAGCAGTTTCCGCTGGTGAGACGAGGTGACAGATACGAACCCCATGACTCCCAAACACTCATGAACGGTATCGGCGAACAGTGCCCGGTGGAGTTCCATAGTCCTTATGGGTGCTCAAAGGGTTCAGCGGACCAATATGTATTGGACTACAGCCGTACATTCGGCCTCAAAACAGCCGTGTTCAGAATGAGCTGCATATATGGTCCGCATCAGCTTGGTACGGAGGACCAGGGGTGGGTGGCGCACTTCCTGATCAGTGCGATTGAGGACAAGCCAATCACGCTCTACGGCGACGGGATGCAGGTTCGCGATATTCTCTTCGTGGATGATCTCGTAAATGCATTCCTACTAGCCAGGGAGAACATCGACAGCTTATCAGGCAACGCATTCAACATTGGCGGTGGGCCGGGGAGCACCATCAGCCTGCTTGAGCTGGTCGAGATGATTAACGATTTCTACAACCGGCGGCTGCACATCCAATTCGAGGATTGGCGGCTTGCAGACCAGCGGTATTATGTCTCCGATACCAGGAAATTCAATCAAGCCACGGGTTGGACTCCACTTGTAGGTGTCTATGATGGCGTAGCGAGACTTGGCGATTGGTTGTTGGAATCACGAGGGATGACCCCCAGGGCGAAGTATTCCACTGACAGGAGCGGTGAATGCAAAACTCAAGTGCCTCAGACAACATGATGAACGCGGCAGTGGTGGTTGAGCCTGGTCGGGTGATCATCGAACAAGTGCCGATTCCACAACCGGGGCCAAACGAAGTAAGGGTGCGTATGGAGGGCTGCGGCGTATGTGCGTCCAACCTGCCCCCATGGGAGGGAAGAGAGTGGTTCAACTACCCAATGGAGCCCGGTGCACTGGGGCATGAGGGTTGGGGGATAATTGATGCCGTCGGCTCAGGCGTGAGCAATTTCAATGTAGGCGATCGGGTAGCAATGCTCTCCAGCCATGCTTATGCCGAGTATGATGTGGCGTCTGTAGACTCAGTGGTGGAACTGGATTGGATTGATTCATTAATGCCATTTCCTGGCGAGCCGTTAGGCTGCGCGATGAACATATTTCGCCGCAGTGGTATTCAGCCAGGCCAGAGGGTCGCGATAGTCGGTATAGGTTTTCTAGGGGCAATGCTGACCAATATGGCAAGTAGGATGCAGGCGGAAGTCATTGCCATATCGCGAAGAGATTTTTCGCTTCAGGTAGCCAGGTGGATGGGCGCGGCCGAGACCATACCCATGCTCGACCATTGGCAGATCATCGAGCAGGTAAAGAACCTGACTGATGGTGAGTTTTGTGACTGCGTGATAGAAGCCGTTGGGCAGCAGTGGCCGTTGGACCTTTCTGCTGAGCTAACTAAAGTGCGTGGGACGCTGGTGGTCGCGGGTTATCATCAGGACGGAGCAAGACAAGTGAATATGCAGCTCTGGAACTGGAGAGGGTTGGACGTGATCAATGCCCACGAAAGAGAGAACAGTGTTTATATAAACGGCATGCGCGCGGCGGTGGACGCTGTGATAGATGGGATTCTTGACCCAACGCCGCTCTATACGCACCGTTACCCCCTCGAAAGTCTCGCAGATGCCTTGAATGACACGCGAGACCGCCCTGATGGGTTCATCAAGGCCTTGATCACATTCCAGCCGTCATGAGAGTAATGATGACCGCCGACACCGTAGGGGGTGTCTGGACATACTCAGTAGAGCTGGCTCGCGCTCTGGAAAATCTGGATGTGGACGTGGTTCTGGCAACCATGGGCGCACCCCTCCGTCCCGAACAGCGCGAAGAAGTGAAAGGTCTCCGCAGGGTTATTGTTTACGAAAGCAACTATAAGCTGGAGTGGATGGAGGACCCATGGGACGAGGTTCATGCCGCCGGAGAATGGCTTCTGCGTGTGGAAAAGAGCACCCAACCCGATGTGGTCCACCTTAATGGCTACGCTCATGGCGCATTCCCATGGCATGCGCCTGTGCTCATAGTCGGGCACTCCTGCGTGCTGTCGTGGTGGCGCGCGGTGAAGGGGGAGGATGCTCCACAGGAATGGGATAGTTATCGGAAAGAAGTTTCTAACGGCTTAGCCTCAGTGCCGCTGGTTTTGGCTCCCACGCATGCTATGCTCGCATCTCTGGACCATCACTACGGCCCATTCCAGCATTCTGCTGTAATCGCGAACGGGCGTGAACCGTCGGGCTTCAGAAACCAGGGCAAAGAACCGTTCATCTTCACGGCTGGTCGAGTGTGGGATGAGGCGAAGAACATTGCAGCCCTGGAAAAAGCCGCGCCTGCGCTCAAGTGGCCGCTGTATGTGGCTGGTGAGGAAGAGCATCCCGACGGTGGCACATCAGAACACAGCGGCGCAACTTTTCTTGGCAGGCTAGCCCCGCAGGTGATGCCATACTGGTACTCCCGCGCAGGTATATACGCTCTTCCCGCGCGCTACGAGCCTTTCGGGCTATCTGTGCTGGAAGCCGCCCTGTCCGAGTGCGCGCTGGTATTGGGTGACATCGACAGCTTACGGGAGGTGTGGGGTGACACGGCGCTGTTCGTCCCACCCGATGACACCGATGCCCTGGCCCACACCATCAACTTATTGGCAGATGACCCGGCCAAACGCGCCACCCTTGCAGCCCGTGCGCGCACAAGAGCCCTGTTATACGGCTCCCGCCGAATGGCGGATGCTTATTTATCGGCTTATAGCTACCTTTTAGGAAACGAGGCAGCGCTAGATCAATTAATCCCGCCACGTCTAGTTGGTGAGCACATGCTGTAGGGGCGAAGTACTTGCCCTACGATTGCTGTGTTTGCTGTAATCCTAAACGCAAGTGCTTCGCCCGAACGTGGCGTGCATGTCAGAACCAATGAGAGTAAACCAATCAGCCAGGAGGCCCATGTTTGCAAATAGTAATGTTCTATCATTCACTTCTCTCAGACTGGAACCATGGCAATGCTCATTTTCTTCGTGGTGTGGTGACGGAGTTGAAGTCGCGGGGTCACAATGTCATCGTATACGAGCCTGTGGATGCCTGGAGTTTGTGCAATCTTATCACAGAACATGGCGGGGAGCCCATACGCGGCTTTCGACGCGTTTACCCCGGCCTTGAGAGCATACGGTATGACACCACAAATATTAACCTGAACGAAGCATTGGATGATGCCGACCTGGTGATAGTTCACGAGTGGAACGAACATGAATTAGTCTCAAATATCGGCAAACATAGGGCGAAAGTGGGTGGGTATCGCCTGTTATTCCACGACACCCATCACCGCAGCGTAACTGATAGCAGCTCAATGGCAGCTTACGATCTCACGCACTACGATGGTGTGCTCGCTTTTGGTAGTGTAATTCGCGATTTATATTTATCCAACGGATGGACAAAGCGTGCATGGACTTGGCACGAGGCTGCTGATACACGAGTATTCAGGCCTATGAGGGATGGAGCTGTTGAGGGTGATGTGGTGTGGGTCGGCAATTGGGGCGAT
The DNA here is from genome assembly GCA_021373255.1 of bacterium. GTDB lineage: Bacteria > Armatimonadota > UBA5829 > UBA5829 > UBA5829 > UBA5829. The sequence goes on along the minus strand of JAJFTD010000198.1, from coordinate 40,616 downwards.
GATGAACGCACAGACGAACTGCGCACGTATCTCCTGGAGCCTGTCCACGAGCTTGGCGCGAAAACTCGTATCTATGGTGTGCGTTATCCCGACCACGCCCGCAAGACGCTTAAGAATATGGGGATAGATTACGCCGGATGGCTGCCGAATTATGATGTCCCCAAGGTATTCGGACGCTATAAAGCCACCGTCCACGTCCCACGCAGGCCATATACTCGGGCACTGCCGGGGATACCGACAATCAGGGTCTTTGAGGCGCTGGCGTGCGAGATACCATTAGTCTCCGCACCATGGGACGACATCGAGGGGCTCTTTACACCTGGAAAAGATTTCCTGGTGGCGCGTGACGGCAATGAGATGAAGGAACACCTGGGGATGTTGATGAATGACCAAAAAACGGCGCGGGCATTGGCAGAGCACGGTCGGCGGACGGTTCTCGCGCGGCATACATGTTCTCACCGCGTAGATGAACTTCTTCATATATATGAGGAATTGGAGGCTGGTGACTGATGCAAATCGCGTTTTTCGGATCTAGTTTGGTATCGGCGTATTGGAACGGCGCAGCCACCTACTATCGCGGCATCATTCGCGCCCTCAACGAGCGTGGTCACAGCGTTACGTTTTATGAGCCCAATATACTCGACCGGCAATATCATCGTGATATAGAAGACCCCTCGTGGGCGCGAGTGGTAGTGTATTCGGGCGACGGTGAGGATGGTGTACATGCTGCGCTCGAAGATGCACGAAGCGCTGATGTGGTAGTGAAAGCGAGCGGGGTGGGGAAGTTCGATGAACTGCTTGAAGCCACCGTGCTGGATATCAAGCGTCCCGATGCTCTTGCGATCTTCTGGGACGTCGACGCCCCCGCCACACTCGAACGTGTACAAAACAACGTTTCAGACCCGTTTCTTAACCTTATCCCTCGCTACGATATGATCCTGACATATGGCGGTGGTCAGCCGGTGGTCGATGCCTATACCGCCCTCGGTGCGTGCAAGTGTGTGCCCATTTATAACGCCTTGGACCCATCCACCCACCACCGCGCGGAGCCGGACCGAAGGTATAGCGGTGATCTCGGCTTTCTGGGCAATCGCCTGCCGGACCGCGAGGTACGTGTTGAAGAGTTTTTCCTCGGAGCAGCTAGGGAAATGCCCTATGGCAATTTTGTAATCGGCGGCAGTGGTTGGGACGGTAAGCCTATGCCTAGTAATGTGCGCTGGGTGGGCCACATCTACACCAAAGATCACAATGCATTTAACAGTTCTCCACTGGCTGTCTTGAACATCGCAAGGGATAGCATGGCCAGATACGGTTTCTCTCCTGCCACCCGCGTGTTCGAAGCCGCCGGAGCGGGAGCGTGCATCATAACAGATTATTGGGAGGGCATCGAGACATTTCTTGAACCGGGCAAGGAAATACTTGTCGCACACAGTGGCCTGCATGTTGCCCAGCACGTTCGCGAGCTTACACCCGGTCGCGCGCATGACATAGGCAAGGCTGCATACCGTCGTGTTATCGCCGAACACACTTACGCCCACCGCGCCCAGGAAGTCGAAGTGCTGCTTATGGGGGTGGCTTAACGCATGCATATTGTTATCCTGGGGCTGTCGATTACATCTGCTTGGGGCAACGGTCACGCTACAACATATCGAGGACTGGTGCGTGAGCTGTGTGCGCGTGGGCACGACGTTCTGTTTTTGGAGCGGGATGTGCCCTGGTACGCTGAAAATCGTGACCTGCCATCCCCGCCATACGGCCATACAGAGCTGTATACATCTATAACTGACCTCCAGGACCGCTTCACTCAAGACATTCGAGAGGCCGATCTGGTTATAGTGGGTTCATACGTTCCCGATGGTGTCGTAGTGGGCGAGTGGGTCACGAGTATTGCGAAAGGGATCTCAGCGTTTTATGATATAGACACCCCCGTTACGCTAGCCAAGCTGGAGCGTGGTGATGACGAATACCTTTCTACACACCTGATCCCCCGCTATCACCTATACCTGTCCTTCACCGGCGGCCCCACGCTCAATCGTTTGGAGAGCGAGTTCGGCTCACCGATGGCTCGCCCGCTGTATTGTTCATTCGACCAGAACCTCTACTATCCTGAAGAAGCAGAAGTGCAATGGGATCTGGGTTATCTCGGCACCTACAGTGATGATCGCCAACCCTCACTCGATCAACTGCTGATCCAACCCGCGCGCAAGTGGCACACAGGGCGATTTGTGGTTGCAGGGCCGCAGTATCCCAAAGAGATTGCCTGGCCGAAAAACGTCGGGCGAGTGGACCACCTTCCTCCAGCCGAACACTGTGCATGGTATAACTCGCAGCGGTTCACCCTAAACATCACGCGTGCGGACATGATACGCGCCGGATACTCGCCCAGCGTGCGATTGTTTGAGGCGGCGGCATGTGCCACACCGATAATCAGTGACTGGTGGCCGGGTTTGGACACGATCTTCACTCCAGGCACAGAAATCCTGCTGTCGGAATCCACCGAAGATATATTATATTATCTACGCGAGGTCTCTGAAGAGGAGCGGCGAGCCATAGGGGTGCGTGCGCGAAAGAAAGTAATGGCAGAGCATACTGCCGTACACAGGGCTATGGAGCTTGAGGAGTATGCGTCTGAAGTGCTCATCAGTAGCGGCTGCTAAGCGTTTGGAGGAAATATTACAAGGGTAACGACCTCTTGACACTTGTGGTGCAGGAGGTCAGAAAATGGTAATCTCAGACGGGCCAGGCAATCAACAAGAGGGAGAGTCGATCCAGAGCAGAATTGCCGAACTTGCACCGTGGTTTCAGAATATCCATCTGCCGGACGGCTCCCAGACTTCACCCGATACATACCTGGGGGATTTCCCATCGTATAAGTGGCTGGAGTTCTCGAATAGTATTCCTGTTAATCTGGATGGCTGGACCGCGCTTGAGATCGGATGTAACGCGGGCTTCTACTCCATAGAACTAGCCAAGCGTGGTGCACAGGTTACCGGTATTGATATTAACCCCCACTACCTAACGCAAGCGGAGTGGGCATCAAGACAATTCAACCTGGAAAATCATGTCACACTCAAGCAGATGCAGGTCTACGATCTCGCCCACATCGATGATAAGTTTGATATAGTCCTGTTCATGGGTGTCTTCTATCACCTCCGCTATCCACTTCTGGCTATGGACATTGTGGCACAAAAGGTCCAGCGTAATCTCATCTTCCAAACTGCGATGCTGCCGGGAGAAGATATAGTAAACAACATCTACGACCTTGGCCTCTACCAACGCGACACCCTTTGCGCCTCCGGCTGGCCGAAGATGGCATTCGTTGAGCACATGTTCTCCGGCGACCCCACCAACTGGTGGATTCCTAACCGAGCGGGAGTGGAGGCAATACTGCGCTCAAGTGGAATGCGCATAATCGAGCGTGCCGGTGTAGAAACCTACCTCTGCGAACCCGACCCCGATCGCCCCTCCTGCGTAAGCACCTGGAACAGCTGCGAACTCTTCGCCGCAACAGGGCAGCGGGTTTGATGGTCGGATGGCTGGATTGGTGGGTGGGCTAAATAGCTTGATGATCGGATGGTTTGATGGCATGATGGTAGATGGTTACATGATGGTCCCAGGTCTGTGACCTGGGACCCACCTCTTGCGGATCTGTGATCCGCTTTCCTAATGATGGATAGTTAGCAATCTCAATAACGATACCCCCTGGCAGTCTCCACCATCGCGAGGATGTTCTCATCAGGGGTATCGCGGCCGCATTGATCGCCTGTGGATAGTATGAACCCACCGCCGGGGGCTGCAGATTGGATTGCTTGCTCGCATGCCTCTCGAACTGTATCAGGTGTGCCTCTGAGCATAACATCAGTGGTGTGAATATTTCCCATTAAAGCCAGCCTGTCACCGAAAGTAGCTTTGATCTCGCCAAGGTCGCAGTCGCCCATTTGGGGAATTTCCAGAGGGTTGACCACGTCCAGGTCCGTCTCCTCGGCAAGGATGCTTACAAGCTGGCGTTGCTTGCCGCAACTGTGGAGGAATGATGACAGCCCTGCCTGTTTGGCCATTACGGTCATTTTTTGTATTACGGGAAGGCTGTAGCGCCGGAAGTGGTGGGGTGATTGCAGGGTCCACAGCCCGCTTGCACCCATCATAAAGAAATCCGGTTGGGCGGCGATGTTCATTTCGGCCATCTGGAGGTAATATTCCGACTGCCAAGCCACAAGCTCCGCGAACTCGCCAGGATAATCAGCTTCAGCGTAGGCAGCGGCTGCTACCCCGCCATCAAACCACGAGTCCAAGTCCTGCAGACCAGGCACCGGAACGCATATTGTGCACGCCGCCGTGTCTCCCGAATACGCCTGCTGCTCGCGGAAACGCGTGTCGTTGTAGCCGACAATCTTCGGGAACATATACCGTAGACGAGGCATGTCCTCTTGCAGGTCTTTTATCCACTTGCGAGTCGCGGTGGGAGGGTTGTCACAGTAGTAAGTCGTCTCCATCCACAGGTCGCCCTTGGGCGTGTGGCAAGTGGTGCGCGTGACCAATCTGTCCTCAGATGATGATACTATATCTTCAGAAAACGACCATTCCGCATCGGCATACATGTAATCCATGGACCCATGCATCTGCCACCCATCGAACCCAAAGTAGCGCACGGCATCTGCATAAGCCTTCCACAGCGGCGGGTCCTGGTCTCGATATATCTTCCAAAATGGCTTACCGGTAAGACGGCACGGTATCATATTGGAGATATCTGGAGAAACTGGCACAGTGTCCGGTTCACCATGCGCCATAGCAACCAGCATTCGTTCTCTTGAAGTAAGTTCCTGCTTCATAAGGCCTCGCTTGGAGAAGGGGATTTAATCGCGACAGCGCGAAAGGGCGAAAACGCGAAAAGGTCACAAGGTTATAAAGTCATAAAGTCAAAAGGTTGGGAAAGGATAGCTAATGTTCGGGCATATCTCTGATGTGGCCCGCATTGGCCAGATGGCATCTCCTGATGCCACCACGTGACGTATACGTTGCGCAGGTTGTTTCGGGAAACCCTTTTCCCGAAACCGCCTCTCAGGTGACAGTGGTCCTGAAAGAACCACGAGAGCCGGACGCACCATACCGACACCTGACACCAGGCACCCGATACCATTTCTTTCCTTTTCGCGTTTTCTAAATTTCGCGCTGTCGCGATAAAAGAAACTAATTGAACTTGAACACGCCTTTGATGTAATCAGCGGGGCGGGTCTTGGTGATGGTTTCAAAGGCTTTCATGGGATCGTTCGCATCGAAGACATGGGTGACCAGCGGCTTCAGATCGAACGCGCCGTCCCTGATGTATTGCACGGCTTCTTGGAAGTCTCGAGTCCAATCACGTGACGCGGCCGGTGTGGCATTGAGAATATCTAAACCTTTCATGTGCCACTGGTTCGTGTTGCACACTCGGGTTGGGAGATGGTGTGCGAAGAGGCACAATACGCCGCCGTTGCGCACGAAGAACTCCGCCGCAGTAAGCCCGTGTTCGCTGCCTGATGCTTCTATTACCACGTCCTGAGAACTTTCGTCAGGCGCATCGGTCCGCGCGCCATATTTTACTGCAAGCGCGAGTCGATCAGGGTTGAGGTCACGGGCGATTATATCCATTCCATGCTTTACACCCAATTGCACCAGAAGTAGCCCCATAAACCCGCACCCAATAATGGTTACATGGTTGCCGGGGTTGCGCTCCTCGATCAGCCTTATTGCGTTTACCGCGCAGGCAGGTGGCTCGCCCAGCCAATGGTGCAGGGCTTGCTCTTCATCGGGAATGCGTGAGGCTTGTCCCTCCCATATCGAATAATAGTCACGATAATTGGAAAAACCAAGGGAACTGACCTTATCACCTACCTTAAATTGGGTGACATCTTTGCCGGTATCTATAACGGTGCCCACCGCCTCGTGGCCCATAACGGCAGGGAACCAGTCAATCGGGAGCTCGCCAGTGAATGCGTGAACTTCAAATGCGCATATTCCATTGGCTTCGGTCTTTACCATGATCTCCCAAGGCTGCGGTCCCGCGACTTCCTGCTCCTCTACTTCAACACGGCCAACGTCCGTGAATACCAATGCTCTGCCTTTCAAATTACTACGTCCTTTCTTGTGTAACGAGGGATCAGCTTGAACACCCTCGCGTCGCGTCCTTGCACGGTGGCGGTAAATGAGTTGCCGTCGACAGGCGCGCCACCACCCCCGTCGATGTCCTCTGCGACTGAAAAGTCACCTATACTATTAGATATACGTAAATGAGCCTCGCGCGTGTCACCAGAGAGGTTCACAACGTAGGCCAGCACGCTCTCATCCCGCACTTGCAACCTCACCACGACTTCCGGGTCCCCTGCATGAGCCAATGGACTCAGCCCAAAATACGCCGCCAGGTCACCTAGCATCGGAGCCGCGTCCTGCCAGCCCCATTCGCTGCAGATGCCGGGGTAGGTACCAACCAGCATCGCGCGCCCGGAGCCATAAAGATTCTCCGTAATAGCAGGTCCACCGTCTGAAAACTCCGCTAACACTGTGGCCGTCACGGCGGTTAAGGTCTGTCTATGTACGCAGCAGCCGACGTTTCGCCCGTTCCACTGGAACGTCGGAATGTCATCTTGAATGCTCTGCGGTCCACTTTCAGCCCGCACACCAAACACTTCATCCAACCCATAGCCGGGAGTGGGGACTTGCACGTGGCCACCATTGCCAAACTGCGCCGGGCAGGCCTCAGAGATCAGCTTTCCGCCACTCTGAACGTATTCCGCGATCATTCGAGCAGATTTCTCCTCGATCATCAACGGGAATGGCAGATAGACCATCTCATAACCCATGAGCTGCTCAATTCGCGCGAAATCCACTTGATACCCCGCGCGCGTGAACGCTCTGTATGCTCCACGCACGGCTTGAGAGTACTTGCCCGCGTTCTTCTCAGCCACGTGGGCGAACAACTGTGACTCCGGCAATATCGCTATCGCCACCTGTCCCTTCAACGGCTTGTGTTCCCCGATCTCAGGGTGTGCACCTACAAATGATGGGAACCATGAAGCCGCCTCAGTCCGTTCGGTGGGCGTCCCATCGAGGTGACACAACCCAAATCCCGGCGACTCAGGCCCAAGAAGCTCCGGCCTCCACTGCCAGTAAAGCAGCCCCTTCGCTCCGGCGGCAAGGCTGATCCAGTTCCAGAGTCGAATATCCTGTGGTGATGGCGTGCGGCTGTGAATCAGCCCCTCACCCGATGGTCCAGCCTGGGTCTCAGCCGTCCAGAAAGTCTTACCGGAGCTTGCAGACCGCACCAGGTCATGCACTTCCAGCGTATCGATATCCTGATAATTGAACCAGTGCGGGAAGCACGAAAGACCGTAGATGTCCACTTCTTTCGCGTTTCGCCAATCGTCAGTGAGATGTGTCGCCATTGATCCGAGAGTGGTGGGCAGCCCGTGGCTCACCAGCAACGCATCAGGATCAGCTCCACGCAGTGTATCCACTCGCCAGCGCAGCAGCTTGCCCTGGTTTTCGATCCTGAACGCTATCCAGTCCAACCAGTCCGGGTAACCGCCCCAATAGCGCGGTGGATAGACCTCATCCCATGATGTATAGCGCCTGTGCCACGCATCCCCCAAGCCATCCAATCCGCTATACTTGCCTGCGAGATATTCCTTAAACGCAGCTACAGTTGCAGGACAATAACAATAATACTGTGGCCCGATATAGCCATCGAGCTCAAACCACACTTCGTTCCACACATCATACCCCAGCAGTGCCGGATGCCTCGCAAAATGGGAAGCCAACGCCGTCATAAACTGCGCCGCGGCATCGCTTGCAGGTGGATTGTCCAGACACAACCCAGGCCAACCGCCTCCAGGAGTGTTGGGCCGTCCCATCGGCCATATCTGCTCGTCGTCCATAGAGGTGTATTTGGCATGCGGATGCGCATGGACGAGCCAAGGAGGTGCGTTTTCCAGGACAACTTGGATAAGCGTCTTAAGCCCGACTTGACTACATAAATCCATCAAGCGGTCGAGATGCGAAAAGTCGAACTCACCGTTTGGCAAGTGAATCCAGCTCCACATCGCCCACAGACGGACGCTATTCATCCCCTGCGCTTTCATCTCCCGCAAGTCGCGTTCCCAATCCGTGGATGGAGGGTTGGGGGTGCGATAATACTGCGCCCCATAAGGAAAAAGTTCTGATTTCATATAACCGTACTTTATCACATACACGCCCGACGTCAAGCAAACAGCCTCGTCACACGTCTGGCATGCCATTACGCTTGATAATGGGAACTTGAAATGGTAACATGTAGGCGAGCGAGTCGGGTGATCGCCCCGAGCAATCGGGGAGGAAAGTCCGGGCTCCGCAGGGCAAGGTGGTTGCCAGCGGCAACTGTTCCGTAACTGGAATAAGGAAAGTGCCACAGAAAAGAAAACCCTTTGGCGTCTCCGTTTGGAGCCGCTGGAGGAAAGCTGAAACGGTGGTGTAAGAGACCACCAGCTCCGTCGTGAGGCGGAGGCTTGGTAAACCCTACCTGGAGCAAGGCCGAATAGGGGAGGGCTGACGCTGCCCGCCGACCTCCCGGGTGAGCCGCTAAAGCCGCGCGGCAACGCGTGCGCGTAGATAGATGATCATCCAAGACAAAACCCGGCTTACAGGCTCGCTCACACCTGCTTTTTCGATCCGACACGCCTAATTGGGCTACTTCGACGCTTGACAAGACAAGCCCGAACGTAGTATATTGTCGGTGCATAATTGGTTGTCGGGGAGTAGCGCAGTTTGGTAGCGCACCTGAATGGGGTTCAGGGGGTCGCAGGTTCGAATCCTGTCTCCCCGACCAGAAATGGCCGCTTGATCTAGACGTAGGTTAGGCGGTCGTTTTGCATGTTGCTATTGACATGCGAGCAAGCTTAGAATATATTGAAGTCGAGCCCACTGTAGTATTGGGGCTGCTGGCCAAGCAGTTCGAGTATTACAGTGGGCTTTTGTTTTGCCACAACGCTTGTGGGTTCCGGAGAGAGCCGAATGAGGGAAATAACGCGTGAGAAGGCCGCATTTACTAGTTTTCGTGAGCACGGCTGTAGCTTGTCTGGGCGTTCTCCTGGTAAGCTGCGCCAGCGCCGCCACTTATACGTTCAGTCTGTCAGGAGTGCTAGGGCGGCACAACTATCCGTTGTATGGCAGCAGCTATACCCTTGATACGAAGGTCAGATTCAACCGCATAGACAGCATTACGGTTCAGGTCAAGGGAACATCTAGCTTTGCCGGGTATGATGGCAGCTTGGTGCCTTATAGCATTGGAATCAACTTCGGCGCGCCGTTCCATGGTTATCCGAATTACGGTGGGTCCGTGTGGGAAGGTGGGTTAACTGGCGAGTCGCAGTTTGATGCTTGCTTCACTTTCCCACGGGGTGCTTCTTGGGTCCCAGACCAGTTCCTTGATGATATGAACGCTGGAGTTATCCATTACAGTATTTATCTTTATAGTAGCTCTGACGGACTTGGATGGTGCACCCCGGAGTCAGCGACCTATTCGGTAACCGGGGAGACTGTCCCGGAACCCTCCTCCGTTCTCGCGCTTTTCACCGGTCTTGTTGGTCTCGGCAGCATAGCCATTCGCAGACGCAGATAGCATTTTCAGAGGGACTTAAGCCGTATTCTAATCCTGTCTCCTCGATAATAGTACACCTTACGTAGGAGTGCTATTATCCGAGAGACAGGAATGCCCAAAACCCCAACTTTACGATAGATTGGCTTCGGTGATAGTGATATTGCCGGGGCCGATTGTCGTTTTAAGCATTGCCCCAGGTGGTAGTATCCGAACGGCCACCCTCAGTGATGCATAGACAGTGATGCATTCCGTCAGTTGACAATATATTTCCGATAAGCTATACTGCGAGCGTTTGACCAAACGAATGAGGTATGATTACTGTGTTCAAATGGTTGTCGCTCGCAGTATTGCTATGTGTCGCATTGGCCGGTTGTGGAGGTGGGGGAGGCGGAGCACAAAATGTGCCTACTCCTTCGCTGGACGACTACGCCGGAGTCTGGAAAGTGGAAAACGCTGGGCTGCCTGACGATCAACTGTTGATCGACAACGCCGGTAATGTGATGGTGCGAGTCAGCGCTACCCGCGCTGATTCTACGCGTTACAGAATCGGAAAATGCAGTTCCACAGGTGTTATCGACGTGTTTGGAACATGGCCGGTATCATCTGGTGTAAATCGGCACATCGAAGGTGATGGTATTGTTACTACCAGTAAGGTTACCCTCTCCATTTTGGTCAAGGACGGCACTACTGTTGTCGCTGATGGGAATCTAGATGGGTATGCCCTCGATGCACCTCCGCCTGTACCTTACGGAAGCGATGATGTGAATGTTTACGAAGATTTGGATAATCCACCACCAATACCGTATTGAGCTCAATACGGCAGGTGTACCATTCCAGGGTGACAATCCTGTCTCCCCGACCAGATAAGCATAAAGAGGTGGATTTGAGCGTGGAAACGTGCTCGGGCCGCCTCTTTTTGTGTGCAATGAGGATGGTTTGTCGAGAAGTCGGGACGACTGTCTCTCGCCAGAATTCCCTTCGCGTAGGCACGAAGGTTCAAGTTACCTGTAAAGTTTCCGGTTTTGCCTCACCTAATCCCACTTCAACACGATGTGGGCTCCACCGGGGAGGTGATACTCCAGGTGTTCCCCGGCGACACGCGCGCCTTGCAGTTCTTCTCCAGAATCTACGTGATTGATCTTCACATCGCCAATCCGCTCGTCGCTCGTCGGTATGAGCCGCATCGTGCACTTGAGCCGACCGTCGCCATGCACTTTGAATTCACACATCTTCGCACCAGTATCGCTGTTGAAATCATAGATCGGGTACTGGCAGTATAGAATAAACGGGGCATCAGCGACGCGAATAAAGCATCGTGCCGTGATACCCGGTGCCGTCCCCGCGCCATATACCTCTTGGCCCACCTGCCCCGGCTTTTCCCAGCCCTGGTAGATATCTTCCAAGGGAATAGCCAGGTCTCTGTTGATGTGTCCGTTCCTCGGATTCTCTGCTATGATCTCCTCGGGAAGGTTCCGAGGATATGCGCATATCTTACCGTCGGTAGCGTACTTGCAGTACTCCGACACCAGCATGTGGATCGATGGTGACACATGAGCGTCCACCAGCTTTAAATACTCATGGAATGCCGAGAATATCTCCATCTCTTCGTAGGCTGCGATGTATGGCCCCTCTCGAAGCGGCGTGACTCCCATAAAAGTTACATAGTGCTTGGCATAGCCATAGTCACAATCCCAGATGAAGGCGTTTTGCAGGATGCTGGCAATGCACATTGAGCTGAGATGCAGATAGTCATCATTTCCGGTTGCCTGCCACAACTTTGCCAGAGCATTAGCACCCCAGGCAGTGTTGTTGAACTGATACCCCACGTTGAAGTTCAGCCCCTTAAGAGTCTCGGCGGACCTTTTCGCTTCGTCCAAAAAGTGCTCGTCACCAGTGATGTCTCGCATCTGCAGCATGAGATAGGCGTATAGCCCGGCTACATCCGTCTCTCCGAGCTCACGAGAGGGCGCGTGTCGCATTACTTCGAGCGTCTTGGCATCAAAGAGCACCGGCCACTTATACTCAAAGTGCTGAGCTACTTTGACGGCGTACTCGATGGAGCGCAGAAGCAGTTCTTTGACATCTTCGTGTCCACGTGCAGCCAGCCGGGCCATATTCACCAGAGGATGGTAGAGATACCACGCGTCTACTTCGTAGGTTCCCTTTTCGTCTACATCGCTGCCATCGACGTCTTTCATCGTTTTGGGATAGCGCATGATGCAGCCGACATCTTCGTAGTAGAAAGACGGAAGGGTCTCCCTAAGTTCGTCGATTAAAGGGATCTTTCGACCTCGCCAGTCCTCATATTCCAGAAGCGGCAGCGCAACTGCAAGCTGCACCAGGCTCTCGGGTCTTCTGTCTCCGGTGCCGACGTAGGCATTCAGATAACGCTGGCCACCGAAGGTGGTTACGCAGTCTTCATGTTCCAAATCCCTGATCGTGTCCTCCGCCATCGATAGCCAGTCCTGATATATTGCGTCAGGGTGGGGAATTTGCAGGTAGATTTCGGCGAGCATGTCAAAGAAGAGCTGCGCCAGATGCTCCACATCCTCCGGCACCTTAGGGCTGAAGTGAACATAGCCATCGGAGAGGACTACCTCTTTGCCGGGTTCAAGAGGCTTGCGCTCGGCAATTGGAGGTGTATAGCCGAGCTCGGGCCAGCTTCCGCCCACGCGGGTTTCCGGCACTGCGTGCGTCTGCTCACAAAGGTCGTTAAGAGATGTGAGGTTCTGAAAGTAAAGGAACGAGCCGGACTCAGGCTTTGTAAGAGATGCATAAACGAAACCCATAGCTGGACCACGTTGAGCCGCATGCACAACTCCTTCGGTCGCGATTGGGTCACCTGACTTGTCTATTGGGTAAGTATCGCTCGGCCAGAATGGAATGCTGAGTTCTCCTTCTGGCGTGAGCCAGACGGTGAAGTGGATAAGCTGTTTCTCGGGCTCGATTATCTCGATCATTACTCGATACTTGCCGGCCGGTGACGTGCAGATGCACTCCGCAGACCACTCTTCCTGCCTGCACTCATCCACCACCAGTCCCTCTTCGGGGCTGAAGCTCGTGCGGATGACTATCCCGCTGCCGGACGACCACTTGGCTACAATCCACAGTGACTGCACTCCCTGCTGCAATTCCAGGCTCATGTCCTTGAGCTTGAGCTTTGCAACGGCTTTGCGCTCGGCTTTCGTGAACTGGTATTTCACAGCAAATGCCCACGGGCTCGCACCACGATAGGGTGCCTGCTCATCTAGCTGCATCTCATCCTGATCTGTCATATAGCCTCCGTTAGCGGGCTAGCCCACATTATTCGTGATTAGACTGAATACCGCACTAGTGCCTGCAGTATTCGGTAATGGTGAATAATGCGGGTTAGAGGGCTTGCTTGATTGGCGCCACTCGAATTTCCAGCACGCTGCTCCGAAGTGGCTGCGTAAGAGCGTAGTGGATGGCGTGTGCGATATCTTCTGCTTCCAGCATCTGTCCTTCCGCCTCCGCGTCCACCTGGCTTTCTACGTCCGGCGGCTCGCCATGCAGGTTTGTGCCGACCATGCCAGGCTCAATAACACTTATCCTTATGTTCTGATCGGCGAGATTCTTGCGCAGGCTTTCACTCATAGCTTCAATAGCGGCCTTGGTGGCAACATAGACATCGCTTCCGACTTCCCTCACCTGAGCTGACATCGACCCGACATTTACGATCTGCCCACCGCCTTTGTCGCGCATCATCTTGATGGCTTCCCGCATGCATGTCAGGTAACCCAGGATATTGACGCGCAGCACATAAAGCGCCTCGTCATAGCTCATGTCAAGGATGCTCTTTGCGGGCAGCGCGGCATTATTGACCAGGATGTCTATATCGCCGAACCGTTCTTTCACCTTCTGAAATACCTCTATGATCTGGTCTTCGTAAGCCTGGTCCGCTGTTAACCCAAAGAACTCTCCACCGGTCCTTTCGAGATCGTCCAGCGCATCGTGAAGCTCCTGCTCATGGCGGCCGTAGATGACTACCTTTACTCCATGTTTGGCCAATAGATTGGCTGTCGCTCGACCTATGCCGCTGGTGCCGCCGGTGACCAGCGCTACCTTGCCTTCCAGTTTCTGTAGCTCCGGTTCGAACTCCCTCTTCTCGCTTGCTTGTTCAGTCATGAAAGGCTCCCCTCACCTGTCTTGTTTACATTCACTCCACAGTAGTTCCCAAAACAAAGGTGGGCAACACGCACGCGTATCTTATTCGCCATGCGGAGGGTATAGTGGTTGCGGTGTAATCTATGCGAAACGAACAAATACTCAATGGAAAATGGGAACTTGCGGCATTCGACTCCGGATGTGGTGATTGGCAACGGGTTGAGAGTCCGTATCCCCTGCACGCGCCTGTTCCCGGAGAGGTCCATCCCGCGCTGGAATCGGCCGGAATCATAGACGATCCGTTCTACGGCACAAACTCGGAGCATCTTCAGTGGATTGAGGACAAAGAGTGGTGGTATAGGCGGTCGTTTACGCTTCCTTCGGGGTTTGAGAAATCACGCACGTATATTGAATTCGAGGGTTTGGACACATTCGCCGCTGTGCTTTTGAATGGTGAAGTGATCGGCACAACGGAAAACATGTTTATTGCCCACAGCTTCGATGTCACCGGCAGAATCCATCACGACGCTGAGAATGTGCTCGAAGTGAGACTGAGCCCGACACTGGCGGCTTCGAAGATAGATGTCAATCAATACAGATACAGATATGGCGCAATGAGAATCGGCGCGAGGAAGATGCAGTGCAGCTTCGGCTGGGACTGGACCCCCAGGCTGATAGGGGCGGGCATATGGAGGAGTGTCCGGGTAATAAGCTATGACAGGCTCTCCATCGGCGGAGTCCGCGTAAGCAGTGAGGTCAAGGGAGACTCCGCGAATGTGTGGCTCACGACTGAAATCGAAAACTCCTCTGGCGGCTCTGTCGATGCGGTTGTTTCAGTGGCGATTGCCGGAAACGGATCCCGCGAGACTATGGATGTGACCACAACCGTGCCGGTAGGAGGCAAAACAATCGATGCTGTTTTATCTGTCCCGAATCCTAAGCTCTGGTGGCCTAACGGACTTGGTGAGCAGCCAATGTATAGAGCTATAGTCAGCTTGCTGTGCGATGGGGCAGCCGTGGATGTTGCGGAGCAGCCATTTGCCCTGCGAAAAGTGGAAATTCGGGATCGAGATGAAAGCGGCAACCACGCATTTATCTTTGTGATAAATGATGTGCCGGTTTTTGCCAGAGGAGCAAATTGGATTCCGGCGGATCACTTTCCATCTCGCGTTACCCGGGACAAATACAGAGAATTACTTTTACTCGCAAGAGATGCTCATTTCAACATGCTCCGCGTGTGGGGCGGCGGCATCTATGAAGACGATGAGTTCTACAATCTTTGCGATGAATGGGGGATCATGGTCTGGCAGGACTTCATGTTTTCTCTTGCGGAGTATCCTGAATCTCTGAACTTCTCAGCGAATGTGGAACGTGAAGTGAGGTCGGTCGTAAGGCGTCTTAGAAACCATCCCTCGATTGTGATGTGGTGCGGCAACAACGAGTGCGAAATCGATATGCAACCCAATGAAGCCTGGATAGGCAAACGCTACTTCCACGAGATGATTCCGAGCATTCTCGACGAGCTCGATGGCACCCGCCCATATCTTCCATCTACTCCCTACGGTGGCTCTACAGCAAACTCTCCGGACGTCGGCACATTTCATGGCGGAAGCTGGTTTGGAACCGCGATAGGTGATGTGCGCTACTGGCGAAAACTGATAGAGGTCGAGAACGCCAGATTCGTGGCGGAGTTCTATGCGCAGGGGCCGCCCGAGATTGAGACCATTCGCCGCTGCATCCCCGAAGACAAGCTGTTGCCGGTCGATGGCCCTGTGTGGGAAATCCACAACCCCAACAACATCTACAGGCAAAATCTTATTGGGATGACCAGCCAGGAAGCTCTTGTGAAGTTCACCAATGATATGATGGGCGATCCCCAGAGCGCGGAAGACTTTGCCACGCTTGCAGGGGTCTTACAAGGCGAGTTCGTGAAAGCTGAAATAGACCGCTACCGCACACGCAAGTTCGGCACAGCGGGTGCTTTGTTCTGGATGTTTGACGACACTTGGCCCTCGGTCAGTTACAGCCTGGTGGACTACTACCTGCGCCCGAAGCCAGCCTATTACTACGCCAGGAGAGCTTTCGCACCGGTTCTGATGGCTTTCGGCCCGGACAACGAAACAGTGGGTGCATGGGTCGTAAATGATACCGTGCAGACGATATCCGGCACCGCGTGGATATCCACCGTGACATTTGGTGAGGCCGATGCAGAGTTCAAGCGCGTTTCCTTTGAAGCCCAACCAAACGCATCTCAGCGTATATGGTCGGGGATTCCTGGGGATAAACCTGAGGAGCAGGTTCTTATCGGAAAGCTGGAAGTTGATGGCCAGATCATCTCCCGCTGCAACTACTTTTTCGCCCCATTTCGGAACATCAATTTCCCAGACACGAGCTTGTCCGTGCAACGGGCATATGAAGACAACTGCCTGATACTGACTATCACAACAAATGAATATGCCAGATGTGTTCACTTCGAGGGTCTGCCGGACCTCGCCCGGCCGGACGACAACTACTTCGATATGTTCCCCGGAGAATCGCGAGAAGTCATCGTTCGCAGAGTGACAGCCGAAGAAGCAGAGCGTATCACAGTGTGTCTCGTTGGACTGTAAACAGCGGTGGCGCACCCCGCCTGATGCAAGCAGGTTTCCACACACTGGCTCCAGGTAATACCAAATTATTATGAAGCAGCCTGTGGATGTTGTGCCGCCGGTCACAGAACATGCGAACTGCCCTGTCGCCGAAGAACACGACAGTCCTGTGCGGCCGACATACCTGCGGCTGTCCGTGACAGACAACTGTAACCAGTGCTGCATATACTGTCGTCCTGCCAACTGCTCCACCAGGCAGATACCGCCCCTGTCACTGGGCGACATCAGGTCCATTGTCAACATTCTTGCTCGGGCCGGCATCGAGAAAGTCCGCATCACCGGGGGTGAGCCTCTAATGCGGGAGGACCTGCCGGAGATCGCACACGTGATAGCATCGGCTCCAGGCATACGTTCTGTGGGCCTTACTACTAATGGGGTGAATCTGGCCCGATGTGCGCATCAATTGAGGCAGGTGGGAGTCACCAACATCAACATCAGTCTCGATAGTCTCGATTCGGTTATGACAAACACTGTCGTGATGCGGGGGATAAACGATGGCGAGGTCCCGGTTATCGCGGCGCTCAGTCGTGACCTGCCTATCGAGACTCGGTTCATTGAGTTGATGCCGCTGGATGGATCGGCACTGGATTGGAACACATTCTTTGTGCCCGCTCAGGAGATTAGGGACTTGCTTGGAGAACTTGTGCCGGTTCCATTAACAGGGATCTCTACCGCGAAGACTTACCAAATACCCGGAGCCAAAGGGTGTGTTGGCATTATAGCCCCCATGACTGAACCATTTTGCAGGATGTGCAACCGGATCAGACTTACTTGCGCGGGGTCACTGAAACCTTGCCTCAGGCTATCCGCTACTTATGATATGCTGCATATTGCCCGTGATCCCCGCGCCGATGACGTAATCGCGGCATTGCTCGAGCATTCCCAGGTTATGAAGCAGCGAACATCGTCGCAAACCGAAGCCAGCTTGCCGGTTATCTCTATGTTCTCAATAGGAGGTTAACGGTCGTGCCATCAATGACAAACACCATAAAAAGTGATCTGATCAGTGTGGAGCAGGCGCTACAGACAATACTTGGCACCATTCCACGAACAGCAAGCGAGACAGTTTCTCTGTCCACAAGTTCGGGACGGGTGCTTGCGCAGGATGTCTGCGCGACTTGCGACCTAAGCTTCTTGCATATGGCCATATCGGCAACTGCCCAGTGTTCGGCCTGCCCGGAAACCCAGTTTCATCAATGGTAGCCTTTGACGTCTTCGTCCGACCAGCACTTTTGAAAATGTCTGGCGTTAATGATCCGGTGCTCAGCACAGTGACTGGCGTGCTTGAAGGCGATGTCAGTCACAAAAAGGGCCGCAGGGAGTTCATCAGAGCGGTAACGCTGTGGTCGGAGGACAGCTACCGCGCTACCCCCACGGGAGACCAGGGCTCGGCGCGAATGAGTTCGATGCTGGGTGCTAACTCCTACATAGTTGTGCCCGAAGATTGCGGTGGCATGTCTTCCGGTGAAACGGTGTCAATCCTGCTATGGGAGTGCTGGTAGATGGAGGAAGCCAGGCCTCTGCGCCTCACACGGCACGAGTTTGTGGGTGCATTTGGAGACATCGGTACCCTCCTGCCACTGACACTCAGCCTCATCATATACAACGGTATCTCTCCAGGTACCGCATTTGCCCTTTTGGGACTGACTTACATATTTGTAGGACTCTACTATAAACTTCCGGTGCCTGTCCAGCCACTTAAGGCGACCGCGATGATTGCAATTGCCACGGGGGCAACAAGGCCACAGATCGCCGCCGCCGCTCTCCTCATGTCTGCCATCTTGCTTTTTCTTGCCGCAACGCGCCTGATCGGGAAGATGGACTCTCTGTTTCCGCGAGTGTTTGTGAGAGGGCTGCAACTGGGACTGGGACTCTTGATGATGAAGACCGGGGCAAAACTCGCGATGCATTACTACAGCGGGGTGGGTTCAACACTTACCGGAGTGCATGCTCCGCATGCCGGGCTGCTCCCGTCGCTGAACGATTTCGCTATTGCTCTGACCGCCCTCGTCCTCCCGCAGATTCCGCTTACTCTTGGAAACTCAATAGTAGCAACTCGCGACTGCGCGCTCAAGTACTTCGGTAACGACGGCGAGCGCGTGACTGCGGGTAGACTCGCCGCGACCTGATACACACCCTCCGTGACTGCTGCCCCGGTCTCCAAGTCGTGCCCCCAGGTCTCGAATGCTCCCTCCGAACCATCCCACTTCACAAGTGGGGCACCATCTTTGTTCTTAAAATCCATCCGCCTAGCGTAGTCAAGGAAAATGTCGAGGTCAGATTTCGCCTCTCCGGGCGGGTCGACAGCCTTGTGGGAAATGTGACAGGTGCGGTCTACGTTCGTAAAGCATCCTATCTTCTCGCCCCACAGAGCAGCCGGAAGCACAAGGTCGGCAAGTTCCGCTCTACAAGCAGGTGGATGCGAGAAAACGGCGAACATGTAGTATATGCGTAGAGCAATTCCACTAATACCATACTTTGCTGTAGGCCTGGCATTGTATGGTTATCATAGCGCTTGGGCGGCCCTCGGTCTGTATCATGCCGGAATGCTTGCTGCTATTCTGGCTTTATGGAACCGAAAACCTGCAGAGCGCAAAGTTAATGCCAGGTTATTGTGGCTGCCTTTGGCTGCCTGCGTATTCTCCCTTGGGGGAGTTGCTATGTATTTCCTCTGGCCATGTATGAGCCACAACGGTTCGACGATTGCCAATAGACTTGCGGATTTCGGCGTTAGCAGGCACACGTGGCCTTATCTCGCCGTCTACTTCAGCGTCGTTAATTCCACCATCGAGGAGTTCTTCTGGCGCGGCTGTTTGATGTCGGTTACGCTCAAACCGGTAGGGAACGACCTACTGTTTGGCGGTTATCACTCACTGGTTCTGCTTGCGTTTGCAAGCCCGATTTGGGCAGTTCCCGTGTTTTGTGCCTGTGCTTTCGCCGGATGGCTGTGGCGTATGCTCCGTATCGCCACCGGTGGCCTGCTATTCCCGATCATCACACATGTGATAGCCGATGTGAGTATCGTAATTGCGGTGCATTTGAGAGCATTTACATGATTTTGATCCTGATTTTGAGGCGGCCTAGCTGAGAGACCGCCTCTCTTCTTAATGCAGGTTATATGCTCGCCTGCACAGGGTGTTCTGTTCCAGCTCCCACAAGTTCCATACTGGCATTAACCGGAACCTCGTGGGTGACGATATCAAAGACTGGTGAACGTTTCTGCGCAAGTTGAACCAGCTCTCGCACTTGCTCCTCCGATGCGTCGGCTTTCACTTTGAACAATACGCGAATCTGGTTATAGCCGTTGCGCACCTTGTCGTCTATGCCCAGAAAGCCTCGAATATCGAGATCGCCCTCCATGTCCAGCTCTAATTCCTGAACGGTTACGCCTCGGGCTGCGGCATGGAAGATAAAAGATGCGTTGAGACAGCAAGCGAGTGCGTGCAATAATGCCTCAGTGGCATTGGGGGCATTGTCGATACCAAGTAGGACTTCGGGCTCGCCAGCTTCCATAACAAAGGGATACGGGCGAGATATGTCCTCTTGTCCGGCGGCGGAGAAATCCTGAATCGACGTGAAAGCTGCTGCGCCTCCCGCCCACCTGTTCTTTGCACGAAAAGTAAACTGGGCTGCTTCTTTGTTGCCCTTGAGGACATCAATTACGCTTGTAAGTTTATCAACCGGGATTCCATTGACCATTGATTCCTGTGCCAACTCTGTTGCCTCCTTGCAGGTGCGGTTTCAGCGTTCACCGCGCCATTTTACACAGAAGGTATCCCAGTGCACCTATAGCCAAACGTATGCGGAATAGTAAAGATGAGGCTGACGGTATGCTGTTGCCCTGGTATAATATATTTGATTATGGAACAACACACACTCAAAGTTCTTGAGTTCGATAAGATAATAGCGAAGCTGCAAAGCCAGGCGGCGTGTTCACTGGGGCAAGAGGTTGCGGGTTTATCCTACCCGGCTACTGATTTAGCCGTGGCGAGGCGCAGGCAGCAGGAGACCAGCGAGGCCCGCGCGATCCTTGATTATGAGGGGAACATACCATTCGGCGGCATAGAAGACATCCGCCACTTTGTCGAGCGGGCGGCGGTCGAGGCACTGCTGCAGCCAACGGAACTGCTGTCCGTGCTCTACACCCTCCAGGGCACGAAACGGCTGGGGCAGTTTCTGGCGAAGATGGGTCCGAAATATCCCATAATGGGTGATCTTGGCAGCGATATTGAGCAGTTCAATGCAGTAGAACGTGCTATATCCGGGGCCATTGCATCCAGCGGAGAAGTGATGGATTCCGCCAGCCACGCGCTTGGCAGTGTACGGTCAGAACTGCGCACCACGCAGTCTCGCATAACGGAGAAAATGAACTCCTACTTGCAGGGCAGCGCCTACAAGACTATTATCCAGGAACCCGTCATCACCATCCGCAGCGACCGTTATTGCATCCCCATCAAATCCGACCATAGGGGGCAGTTTCCGGGGATAGTTCACGATGCCAGTTCGTCAGGGGCGACATTGTTCATCGAACCTGCTGGTGTTGTGGAACTGGGTAACAAACGCAAGCAACTCGTCGTGCGTGAGCGTGAAGAAGTAGAGAAAGTACTGGCTGGACTCACGGCTCAAGTGGCAGCAGTGAGTGATCGTATAATTGCCACGCTCAATGTTGTGGGCTTGATTGACGCCATTACCGCCCGCGCAAAGCTAAGCATTCTGCAGGGTGCCTGCGCTCCATTCCTGAACGACGAAGGCCGGATAGAGATGCTTGCGGGTCGCCACCCATTGCTTGAGGGAGATGTGGTCCCCATCGATCTCCAACTTGGCGAAAAGTTCAGCATCCTTCTCATTACTGGTCCAAATACTGGTGGGAAAACGGTTGCTCTGAAGACTGTTGGGCTGCTGTCGCTGATGGCGGCGTGTGGAATGCATGTGCCCGCCCTGCCAGGGACCGAGCTTGCGATATACGAGAATATTTATGCTGATATAGGTGACGAGCAGAGCATAGAGCAGTCGCTTTCCACCTTCTCCGCGCACCTCAATAACATTGTCCGCATCACCAGGGGCGCAACAAAGAACTCACTGGTGCTGCTCGATGAACTGGGCGCTGGTACTGATCCCGCTGAGGGCGCAGCGCTGGCTAAAGCCATTTTAGACTTTCTGCTGGAGCACGACGCAAAGACTGTCGCTACAACCCACTATGGGGAGCTTAAGGAATACGCCTACATGCGCGATGGTGTCGAGAATGCCAGCGTGGAGTTCGACCCTGTTAGCCTGCGCCCCACTTACCGGCTGTTGGTTGGCATTCCGGGGAGCAGCAACGCGTTCGTGATCGCAGCAAGGCTGGGGCTGGACTCTGTGATCATTGATGCCGCGAAGGAGAATGTTGCCACCCATGCCGTGGCTTCCGATGAGCTGATCAGACGCATTGAAGAAAGCCACCGCGTCGCCGCCGAGCAGCGCAGAGCCGCGGAACAGATCAGCCGTGACGCAGAGCAGTTGAAGCAGCGTTATGAACAGCAGTTAGGTGGAATCGAAACTCTCAAGAGCCGCGTGGAGCATAAAACTAAAGAACGCGCTGAGAATGTGATCGACACATTCTCGCGTAAACTCGAACGCACCCTTGAAGAACTCGCTGCCCAAAAAGCCGACTCCGCGCGGGCTCAGGACTTGAAGAAGAAAGCTGAAAAGCTTATAGACCAGCTTGAGCGCGAGACTGTGAAGCGAGTCGAAGCCAAACAGGTCAAAGAAGAGAAACTCTCGCGGGATACCGTGCTGGCGGTAGGTTCACGTGTGCGTATCGCTGGTGTGGATCGTGACGGTGAGATCGCCGAGCCGCCTGAAGCGGGTAAGGTTGTGGTAATGGTAGGCAATATGCGTGTTACCGTGCCTATCTCATCGCTTCGTCAGGCGAAAGGCGTGCCTGAACAGGAGGTCAAGCCGCAAAGAGCCGACAATAGCATCGGGATACAAAAGGCTCGCGAGTTTACTCCGGAAATCCATCTCAGGGGAATGCGTGTGGAGCCTGCACTGATCGACTTGGATAAGTACCTCGACGATGCCATGGCCGCCGGTATGGATAGCGTGAGAATAGTCCACGGAAAAGGCACCGGCCAGATGCGCAGCGCGGTGTGGGACTATCTTCGCTCACACAGGGGCGTGAAGAGCTATCGTCTTGGAGAGCAGGATGAAGGCGGGTCAGGCGTTACTGTGGTGCAAATGAAGGGTTAACATGACTACCTCCCGAGCGATTCGCTCTTTCCGAAGGATAAGCCAGGCGATGCGTCGAACGCATCACTAACTCATCTCTGGAGGAATCATGGCACGAGCAAGAAACCTTTCGCACGACTCACTTGCGATCAAAAAGACCCCCGTAGTAAGGCGAGAAGAATATCTTGACTACATGACATTCAAATCCAATACGCGGCCGTTGTTCACCGAGATATTCGGGCCGCTGATCGGGCTTAAGGACGAATGGGCGGAGCAAGGCGCCACAACGGAGGAGCTCGACTTTTCCGCATTCAAGTTCCGCTGCCCTATGACCCACTGGATGCCTCTCAGAGTCGGCTGGATAGGAGGAGACGCATCCGTTGTGCTAGAAGACAGCGAGGACTACCAGATCATCCGCGACTCTATGGGCCGTACCATGAAGTTGGCTAAAGGCTTTGCTACCATTCCCCTGCCGCTGGATTATCCTGTGAAGAACATGGATGACTGGCTGAAGATCAAACACCACTATCAGTTCTCCGAGGAGCGTTTCCCAGAGAACTGGGAGCAGATCGCAAGGACTAATATAGAAAACGGCTGTGCAATAATGGTCCCAATGCCCGGCGGATTCGATGAGCCCAGGCAGCTTATGGGTGAAGAAGAGCTCTGTGTGGCGTTCTACACGCAGCCCGAGTTGATCCACGACATGCTGGAAACTATCGGAGACACGGTTTATAAAGTCATGGACCGCGTATCAGCAACAGTGCAGGTAGACGAACTGTGTGTCCACGAAGACATGGCAGGTAAGAGTGGCCCGCTTGCTGGCCCGAGACAGGTAACCGAGTTCATCAAGCCGTATTATCGCAAGATATGGGACATGCTGGAGACACGCGGAGCAAGGTTATTCAGCCAGGATTCTGATGGCAATATGGATGGTGTCATCTCGGAGTTCCTCGATGCAGGGCTCAATGTGATGTATCCGATGGAGCCTGCTGCCGGAATGGACATTGTAAAGGTGCGGGAGCAATATGGCGCAAAGCTCGCGTTCTCCGGTGGCATCGATAAACACGTCCTGCGTAGCACCAAGGATGCGATTACAGCCGAACTGGAATACAAGATTCCCCCGATGGTGCGCACTGGCGGTTGCATTCTTGGCCTCGACCACCGCATTCCCAACGGCACACCCCTGGAAAACTATAAATTTTATATTAGTAAAGCCTGGGAAATACTCGATCGCGAGGCGGCCGCTCTTTAATCAGATTTATCGATTGCTAGAGGAAGTAAATGGAAGTAACTCGACTCGGAAGAACGAATCTCAATGTAACACGAACCGCTTTCGGTGTGCTGCCGCTGCAGAGGGTGGAAAAGCAGGAAGCAGCGCGAATCCTTCGGAGAGCTTACGACGCGGGAATTACATTTTACGATACTGCCCGTGCATATACGGACAGCGAAGAAAAGATCGGATACGCTCTATCAGACGTTCGTGACGAGATCATCATCGCAACAAAGAGCGGATCGACCACCAAAACCGGAGTTTTATCAGACCTTGAGGCCAGTCTGCGCACATTGAAGACAGATTATATAGATATCTATCAACTCCACAATCCCAGCGTTGTGCCTGATCCCAACGACCCTGAGTCATCCTATGCTGCGTTAATAGAAGCAAGGGATAAGGGCATGGTTCGATTCATAGGAATAACCAATCACAGCTTGGAGCGTGCGAGGGAAGCGATAGAATCGGGCCTGTTCGACACGCTGCAATATCCGCTCTGCCACATATCATCCCCAGACGATCTATCCCTCATAGAGCAGTGCAAATCAGCGGATATGGGCCTGATCGCGATGAAGCCATTTTCAGGCGGACTCATTACCAACGCCCGTGCGGCATTCGCTTTCTTCCACCAATACGAAAATGTGGTTCCGATATGGGGAATGCAGCGGATGAATGAGCTTGAAGAGATACTCGCTCTGGATGCAAATCCGCCCACGCTGGATCAGGACCTGCTGCAGGCAATAGAGCACGACCGCAAAGAACTTGCCAACGATTTCTGCCGAGCCTGCGGTTATTGCCTCCCGTGTCCCGCCGATATCCCTATTCCTATGGCTGCACGAATGGGCCTGCTACTCAGGCGAATGCCCTACCAGCAGTTTATGAACGACAATTGGAATGAGACGATGCACCGGATAGAGAATTGTCTTAACTGCGGTCACTGCAAGTCCCATTGCCCATACGGATTAGACACCCCAATGCTGCTTAAGAAGATGCTCACAGATTATGAAGAATTCTATAAGGAGCATGTAGGCTAGAGTCCGGTGTTTCTAGAACTTGTTCCCGAAACGAACCCATGTTACTGCGCCCGGCGGTTTCGGGATGGGGGCGTCCCAAAAAAGTAACAAAACTGGCTCCCTATCTTGAGAGGTGTGGTTAATATGTCAGATGCTTCGAAATTTGCTGCTTCGTTAGGTCATGCTGTGGACAAGCAAGACACCGAATTGCTGAAGGCCATGTCAGATGATCTGTTCGATCATATTCTAAGCATGGAAGGCGATTTAGAGGAAAGCATTTTTCAGATTATACTTGAATTTATGTGCAGACCTGACTTTCAAGACTTGGAAGGCGCTTGGCATTTGCTATTCAATTTCAAAACGGGATGGGAGGATATATCAGATGATCAGAAGCAACGGTTACTTCCTGTGTTGGAGGAGACGTATCCTCTCTACACCCATTGGATGACCTGCTTCACCATTTCGGGATTGCTTGGTGAATTTTATCATGACGAACGAGCTTTGCTAGTGCTGGGCCGCTTGGCGAAAATCGATGCGGAGATGCCTCGGTCTTTTGTGCCGCACGGTCTAGAGCATCTTATCAATGACAGTATTAGCAAGGACATAACGCATAAAGCGCTAAGTCTCATATATTCTATGAGAGAGGATGCTTCAGAAAAAGTCCGTGGCGAGGTGGAGGAATCACTAGGTCGCCTGGCACGAACAGACACTGGTAGGAAACCGCCTGAACTTGAAGATTATTCTTAAGGACGTCCATACTGTGAACCACGAACCCTGGCGCCTCGGCCGCTGGGTGGAAATCACCCGAGAAATGACTAAGAAGTACAGAGGTATATAATGCTGTCACGTGAGAGAGTTATTGAGACTATCAGGCACGGCAAACCGGACCGGGTGCCGATTTACGGCTGGGTCCAGGCTAATCTTGACAAACAGATCAGCGAAGCGTTTGGATCGGTGCGGGCGTTTGAGGATAAATATGAGTTCGATCTCGCCCATCTGTTCGGGGGGCCGTCAACCTACGATGGAAATGAACTGCAGGACCTGAGAGCAAAGCTGGGTGGGGAGATCGAGCCATCGGCGCTGCTTGACTTTCCGATGTGTGATCCTAACGATTCCGCTGCGTATGCCTCGATTGTCGAGCAGGTGGAGCATCACAAGAACCAGAGAAGCCGGTTTGTATACGTGCAGACACCGGGTTTTTTTGAGGCTATGAACGAACCGTTCGGCATAGAAAACCACCTCGCCTACCTGCTCATGTATCCGGATGAGATCAAGGAAATCTATCGCAAGCAGGCGGAGTGGAACAAGGCATTTGCGATGAACTGCCTGGACCTGGGTGTGGATATGATCCACGTCTCCGACGACTGGGGCGCGCAGAGTGGGCTTATGTTCAGCCCCAAGGTGTGGTGGGAGATGATCTTCCCTTACCACAAGCAAGTCTGCGACGCAGTCAAGGCACGTGGAGCCTACGTCAGCCTCCACAGTGACGGTAATATCACATCAGTGCTCGATGGAATAGTAAAACTCGGCTTCGATGTAGTCCACCCATTCCAGGAATCCGCAGGAATGGACTACGATCTCTACAAATCGAAATACTCCGATAAGTTCGTAATCATGGGCGGCCTGGACGTCCAAACCACCATCGGCTTCGGCAAACTGGACCTATTAAAGTCCGAGATCGAACGCGTCCTCACCCTGTTTGCCAACGGAGGAATGCTATTCTGCACCACCCACTTCGTCCAAGACCATTGCTCGATTGAGGAGCTGACATTTGCCTATGATCTTGTATACGAGACGGTGAGAAAGCTCGCGGGGCAGTCCTAGAAGCAACGACAGGGGCCAGTCTCACTGACAGCCCCTGCAGTGTTCTCTATATGATGTCGGGGTGGAGCAATCCACCTCGGCATTCTAATATTCGGGTTCGTTGGTCGGAGTAATTCTTGGTTGTAGATAGGATCTAGTGCATTATATCTAAACGATACCAAGTATATCCACCTTGGGGACATTTGCCTCCCTCAGCGTACGAATCATTGGTCCTTACAAAGTATTTCCACCATCTTTCTCTCCCGCACTGACTGCCAACCTTGTCTTGCCAATACCATACTGCCTTTCCGCCTTCATTTTTAACTATAAGATTGTTACCGGACCATATCTGGGAGGCTGGTTTGTATATACCTGTTGTGTTTTCGTCGGTCAACTCTACAGCATTTTCTTCAGCATCAGAGATGACATCATCTGTAATCAACTCCAACTCTTCTTCGGAGAAGATACCTGTTGCACGCATCATTGATCTGACTTCGTCTGCCTTGCTTGTTCGTGTCAATTGATCAGCCATAATGAGAATCCACCTCTCCATAATATGCCAAATTAAGGCATGATTTGTGATTTGCGCAAAGTCATTGACCATAATTGCCTGGCTACAATACATAAAATATGCGCATTACCAAATTATGCCCAGTAGATTAAACTATCAAACCAGCAAGCACTAAGATTATTTAATCTTTTGTCCTTAAGTATGGGGTAAATTACATTAATCTAATAATGAATGAGAATTGGCGGTGAGTGTTTTGGCGGGGGTGTGGAAGTCGAACTTATCCGAGGACTTATCTAGCTTTCACAACAGTTATATAAGCCACTCGGTCTGGATCTACTCTAGGGGATTGCTATTCGCCCTTCTTAATTTCCTGAGCCTCATCTTCTTCCGTGATCTTCTTTGAGGCTTTCTTGAACTCGTGTATACCCTCGGCTAGCGATCTGCCTATTTCAGGTAGTCTCTTTATACCGAACAACAGCACGACCACAACAACTACAATTCCGACCTCAACGGGCCCGACTGCTATTGGAAACATCATTTATGCTCTCCTTAGTCTCCTGCGGCTCTTCGCTGGCGGTTTCTACGGCGTCCACTATCTCGCGTGAGGCTTTTCGCAGCTCGCGTAGCCCCTGTCCTAGCGATTTGCCGATCTCCGGGAGCTTCTTAGGCCCAAAGAGCAGCAGGGCCAATGCAAGTATTATAATGATCTCAGGTGTGCCCAGACCGAACATACTCAACCTCGATTTATATCCGCACAACTGCCGCACGCCGCACTGTGCGATGGGCAAGTCTGCAGGTCAGGTCAATTGTGTCAGAGTTACTCCCTGACTTGTATCCATTATACACTCTTTTGAGCAGAAACCAGCGCCGAATGTAGTCGCATTGGCCGCACCTGCAGCCGTGCCGATCACGAGAGCTTCGGGAAGCGACTTACTGCTCAGTAATGCGTCAAGAAATGCTGCCATAAATGCGTCACCAGACCCCACCGCGCTTGCAAATTCGATCTCAGGTGGAACGGCTTTCCATGTGTTCACGCCATCGGTCACTATCGCCCCGCTTCGCCCCATTGTAACAACCGTGATCTCCACTCCATATTGCTTAAGGTTTCTGGCTGCGCGCACAATCTCTTCCAGCGTAAGAAGCTCGCGCCCCGCTACCTGTGAGAGCTCAGCAAGGTTCGGCTTGACTATATATGGTGCGGCTTTAATACCCTCGCGCAGGTAATCGTTGCTTGAATCCAATGCAGTTTTGACCCCGGCCCTGTGCGCCATTCGGATAATATCGGCATAAAAACTTTTCGGCACCCCAGGCGGGCAACTTCCGCACATAACCACATATTCCCGGCCAGACATCAGGTCAGATATTTTATCCAGCATCCTCTGCATCTCATCCTCGCTGATCTGCGGCCCATTCTCGTTGATCTCTGTCTGCGTGCCGTTCACGGGGTCCACAATTGCGATGCACAGGCGCGACTCGTCTTTCACACGAACAAAATCGTGATCCAAGCCCTCCTGTTCGATAAGCTGCAGGATAGACTCGCCCGTCGATCCACCCACAAAACCAGTGGCCGTGCCGCTGCGCCCCAATGTCCTCAGCACACGCACAACGTTTATCCCCTTGCCACCGGCTACGGTCCGGCTTGCGCTGGGCCTGTGCACGCGATCAAGCACAAATCCCTCAACAGTATAAGTCTTATCAATCGCCGCATTGGGCGTAACAGTTACAATCAATTTACTCTCCCGTCCTGACTACCACTCCTATAGTGGGAATTCTACGTGTAATAGCGGCTGAATGTCAAACTCTGCGCGAAGGGAAGAGAATTTCATCGCGACAGCGCGAAGGAGCGAAAATGCGAAAACGGGACGAAATAAATGGTGTCAGGTGACGGGTGCCAGTTGGCAGTTAGCAGTTGACGATTGATAGTCGAAGAGATAACATATGTTGCTTCGGACCGCGGAGCTGCCGAAGCCGCCGGACGCACATTTTCTCTTTTAGCGTTCTCGAAAGTAGAAAGGCAGGTCGTAATGATTAACTTGTGCTTGATTTCGTTCTCCGCATCGGGTACAGTGTTAGCGTGAAGATAAAACCTATTGTATCTATAGTAAAATGCGAGGATTACGACGCTGGCCGGGTGGGGGATGCTGTTGCTGAGGCATTGCGGCTTGCAGAGCTTGATTCCTCATTCAACTCGGGCCAGAATGTGCTTCTCAAGCCCAACCTGCTCTCTGCAAGGACGCCGGATGAGGCTGTAACCACTCACCCCGCGCTGGTAACCGCACTCGGCAAAATTACCCTTGAACGGGGTTGCCGGGTGGCCGTGGGGGACAGCCCACCATTTAATGGTGAAACCCAGGCCAGGTATGACCGGCTCTGTGAGGTCACGGGAATTCGTGCTGTGGCTGATGAACTGAGCATTCCGCTGTTGAGGTTCGAGGAAGACGTGGTCCGGGCCGCGAACCCTGAGGGGCGCTTTTATCGCAGTTTTGAGGTTGCTCGAGCGGCACTGGAGTCGGACGTCATAATCAACATCCCCAAACTCAAAACACACGGTCTCACGGCATATACAGGCGCTGTAAAGAACTTATTCGGGTGCATTCCAGGCATACGCAAGGGGCTCTTTCATGTGCAGTCCGCCGAACAGAGAGAGACGTTCGCGCAGATGCTTGTGGACTTGCTGGGTGTGTTCAAGCCTGCGATCAATGTGATGGATGCCGTGGTAGCGCTGGAGGGCGAGGGGCCAAACTCTGGGAACCCGAGGCATGTTGGGCTGATTATAGCTTCTGCTGACCCAGTAGCTCTGGATGCGGTAGCCTGCGCAATCATTGGAATAGATCCACTCTCCATCCACACCACGCGTCTTGCCCATGAACAGGGTCTCGGTTGTGGGGATCTAAGCTCGATTGATGTGCGTGGTGAAAGCATCGAGAGCGTACGTGTGAGCGGATTCAAACAGTCATCCGGTCACAACGACTGGGCCCGTATCCCAACACCCGTGCGCCGACTTCTTCGTAATCAACTAGTTGCCTCTCCACAGGTGCGCTCCGGTGAATGCGTGGGCTGCGGCGATTGCGCTCGTGCCTGTCCTGTAAAAGCGATTACTCCAGGCAAACCGGTAACTATCGACCTCACAAGATGTATCAGATGTTATTGCTGCCACGAGGTCTGCAATCCCTCCGCTATAAATCTCAAGGTGGGGATGGTCGGGCGAATCGTATCAGCGCTGCTGAGAAAAAAATGACTTGGCTGCAAAAACATATACAGCCAAGCCTTTCAGAGGTAGTGAAAGGAGAAATAGAAGCACTAGTATTATTACCAGGTTTATGGTCGCTTGTCAAGCGTTCGGAATGCGGATAAGCGCTAACGCCGCTGGCTGCCGCGGGCTAGTTCTATCACCAACAGCTGCATCACCAAGCTGGGGTCCTCGATATCGCCTTCTATGGATTTGAGCATTAAGTCGGCTTTTGTGATTGCATTGAAGCACCTGATCAGATCTTGGCGAGAGAATGGCCGTGCTTGTCTGGCTATTCGATCGGCCTGCCAAGCCTGCCTGCCGAGAACGTCGAGTATGTTGGGGTCGGATGGAAGAATGCTTTTAATCTCATCGGGCACCGCGCTTTTTTGAAATGTTTTCACTCCCGATTCCACCAGGAACTTCATCTGCCAGATCAGTCTGAACTGACGGGCGAGTGTCGCAAGCGTTTTAGGGGCATCGGCGCGTGGGTCGTCACTATTCTCAAATATCTCATCCAAAAACCGCAGAGCCTGGGCCTGGTTGCGTGTGGCGACGGCGTCAACCAGCTTGAAAATCTTTTCTTCAGGGGTTTCGCTGGTCACTGCAGCGACTTCTTTTTCTGTGATTACAGCCGAGTCACCGGAGTAGTCGATCAGCTTTTTAGCCTCGCCGACGAGTATAGCGGAGTCAGTCCCAACGCGCTGGATTAATGCGGCTGCAACCTGTGGAGACACTTTCTTCCCCGCTTCCGCAAAAAGTGACAAGGCGAACTTGGTCGCGCTGTCAGAGCGCATCCTGTCGAACTCCACCACCTCGCCGATCTTGCGCACCGCCTTGGAGAGATCGCCGATCACCTCGCTGCCCTTCTTAGGTCTGCCATCGGTCTTCTCAGCGGCTGGGTTTACAAGCACCAGGCATCCGCTCTTAGGAGTCTGTCCAAGTCGAGATGCCAGCTTCTCCTGCTCCTCAGTATGCATCTTGTTTGCATACTTTACCAACACCACCCGCTGTTTTCCACTAAATGGAGGTATGTTGAGACCCGTGATGATACGGTCGCTGGTGGCGGTATCTCCCTCCATTGTCTCAAGGTCAAAGTCGGCAAAGTCCGGGGAGACCAGCGTCTTCAAAATCTTGCTCAACCGCTGCTGCTTCTGGAACTCATCATCGCCCCTAAGCAGATAGGCACGCGGTTCATCTGTCTTTGCAGTTTTGGTAGCTTTGGTGTTTCGGGAACTCGTACCCGAAGTGGTTTTTGCGCTCATTATGGCCCATTATCCCACACGAACGCGCCTTCTACAAGCCCTCAACGCGACTCCATCCAATTCCGAGCCGCCTTAATGTCACCACCGACAATGGCGTGTCCGGAGTCTTCCCAGTGCAAAGTCACGTCTGCTCCTGCTTGTCGTAGAAGATCACACAACTGCATAGTCTGCTCAACTGAGACAATTGGATCTGACTTGCCCGCCGCTATGAAGATGCGCTTCCCGTCAAGTTTGGGTATTTTTTGAGGGATAAGTGGCACCATAGGCCTGAACAAAACAGCCCCCGCAAGCACCTGGGGTTGCAGGAGCAGCAGGCTTGCCGCTATATTAGCTCCATTTGAGTATCCTATGGCTATTATGTTACTGCAATCCAGTGAATACTCCATACAGGCTTTCTCCACGAATTCGGCGAGTTCGCTGGTTCTGAAAACTAAGTCTTCCTCGTCAAAAACGCCTTCCGCAAACCGGCGAAAGAAGCGTGCATTGCCGTTCTCTACAATCTTGCCCCGTGGGCTTAAGAATGTGGCCTCGGGGGCGAGAGTGTGTGCAATGGGCACCATCTGATTCTCATCGCCCCCTGTAGCGTGCAACAATAGCAACACCCTTGTGTCACCGTGCTCTTTTGATGGCTCAAATCGGTGAATGAAATCAAGCCGCTCTTTGCTCATCCTTGCCATCCCCCGAATGTGCTGGGAGTCTTACCGGCGGCAGCACCATCTCAATCTTATTCCTATTTGGTTCAAGCCACGGTGGGAGCATGAGATGAGTTCCAAGTTGCTCGACCGGCTCATCTATGGCGAACCCTGGAGGATCTGTCGCGATCTCAAACAACACCCCGCCGGGCTCACGGAAGTAGATGGAGTGGAAGTATCTGCGGTCTATAATGGGAGTGACGTTATATCCTTTTTCCACAATCTCCTCGCGCCACTCGCGCTGCTCCTCGTCGGTGTGCGTGCGCCATGCCACATGATGAACGGTCCCAACCGCGACCACTCCACGATGCCAGCTTGGGAGGCACTGCACGTCGACAATAGTACCCGAGCCCCCTTCTCCAATCTCATACCGAAACCTGCTACCGATTTCTTTTGTCTGCTTAAACCCCAGCGTTGCCGTGAGCAGGCCTGCCGTACGCTCGTAGCCCTCTTCAGAGATGGTAATCCCATAGAATCCCTGAATGGCTTTCTCTGTAGGCACGGGGCCTCCGTGCTGGGGGTTGCCGGTCTTGATGCCGGGATGAGTTACCAGTTCGAGTTGGAGGCCATCAGGGTCGTTGAATGATATCACCTCTTCTTCAAAGCGATCAAACGGCCCATCGTAATCAACAGCTGCGTTTCTGAGCCGGTCTATCCAGTAGTCCATCGCACCCTCGGGAATGGCGAACGATACGGTTGTGACCTGCCCTGTCCCCTGCAGACCCTTCTGTGCGCCCGGCCACGGAAAGAATGTAAGAATTGTGCCGGGGCGTCCGGTTTCATCGCCGAAGTAAAGATGATAAGTGCCGGGATCATCAAAGTTAACTGTAAGCTTGACCAATCGCAGACCAAGAACGCCGGCGTAGAAATCAACATTCCGCTGAGGGTCACCGGCGATCGCGGTCACGTGGTGCAAGCCGATAATACTCTTACTCATTACATTATTACCTCCAGGTTTAGTATACCCATGGCCCGGCTCGGGAGCTGGCGGGTCGAACTGCAACACCGTGGCATTTTTGAGAATGAAATTCATGAGACATGGATTTGCGCTGAGTTCAACCGGATCGTCGCCTTGTCTGAAAATATGCTAATTTGTTTGCAGTTCTGGTCCGCAATCTGCCCCATGCGATACTAAATTGTAGGTGATGTGTTATAATCCCTATAATGTGGTCACGCGGAGCGCGCGATTGCGTTGGCGCGCGATCCTCGCCGGGTAAATCCTCATCTGTTTTTCGATATTGATGATGAGTGGTTGTTCGGTGATGAGTTTGGAGGAAAGATCATGGTGGGTGGAGTCAATCCTGTGATTGTTCGTTCGGCAATGCACCGGACATACACGGAAGAAGAGCGAGAGAGGATAGTCGATTTTGTCAGCCAACTGAGGAATGCTCAGTTGAGAGAGTTCCTAGAGGTGCACGACCTAGAGCATACGGGTATTAGGGAAGACCTGCAGAAACAAATGCGCAGTTCATTGAAGAGAGGCAAGATCAGTTACAATGACCTAGTCGATCTGCTGGACAGAGTAGGCCCATGGGACAAGCAACACGTATTCTTGTATACTGGGCCCACGGATGAGCTTGCCCTATGGCGGGACGAACAATGGGTCCTCAAGCACATGCAAGAACGAAATGTAGACAGATACCTCAACCAGCAAACCCGACTTATCCTTCCTTCCACGCTGACTCCATCCTCAGTTGAATACAATAGCAAGAAGATACGTATCACTGCAGTTGAACGGCGTGATGATTACATCTACGACAGAGATTTGAACCTTGAGCCTCAGCAACGTGATGGAGCCGAGGTCCATTACCGGGCATATGTGCATGTGGTCAGCCGCGGACTGGTGATGTTTGAGTGGGACCTTGTGTCAAATAACGCGATGCTCCAGATAACCCAATTGGAGAGCGGAAGCAAGTATGAAGAACGAGAAAAGTGTTTAAAGGCACTTGTTCAGGACTGGTTCCCGATGGGTCAATTTAAAAAATTGAGTCTGAGAAGGGCAGTAAAGCGTCTTGATGATGCAGCAGCAAGGGGCGGCGGTGAAGCTCGAATCCAGGGAATCAGCTACAAGATGGGCAATGGGGCCTGTGTTAGCGGAAAATGCGCCACTAGAAAAGATTCTGTGTACTCTGAACCGACGGTTTCGGCTGCGATTAATGCTGTCAGGCATAATGGTTTAGGTGACTCAGGGAATTTATACTGGCTACCAGATTATAGCGGCGTCCACAATGACAACCCATTGGCCAAAGAAATTCATGTAGAAATCATCGCCAACAAAAACCGCATCAACTTTAGGAGAGCCAATTCAGAGGGTGGCATGAGGTATGTACTTCGAAGAGTGCGAGAGCTTAGTGTCTGAGCAACCGGACGCGGCAGGGGTAATCGAGTTTCTAGATAAGTATATTGAGCATCAGGGCATAGGCGCGCTATTAGTTCCCGAGCTCCTTGTGGCATGCGCTGAGGAATGCAATCTTCGGGCGGAACAAGTCCCTTCTGCCCTCGACCTGCTATCGCAAAAAGGCCTCTTATATATTGAGGAGGTGGTAGAATGTGAGAGCTGTGGTATGTTCACCCTGTGGTCCGATGTCGAAAAGGCCATAAATGAACATGAAACCCTTGAGTGCTCAGATTGTGGCGAAGACATAATGAAGCAGCAGTGTGCGCGTCAGCCTTGTTATCGTTCAGCGAAAGGCACTCACAGCTTGGGAGAGAAAGTGGAAGAGCATGTCGCTTACCAGCGAAACCAACCCGTGGCAAAACCAACCACTAATGCAACTGTGCGCATACTTCACCTGAGTGACCTGCACTTCCAAAGTTCCAGCGATCTAGACACAGTATTACTGCCTCTTATTAATGACCTTAATGAGATCGGCGGAGGCATCGACGCTGTTGTAATCACCGGCGACTTTACAGATCATGCAAGTCCCGAAGAGTTCGATAAGGCAAAGATATTCGTCGTTTGCCTATTACAGAATCTTAGGCTGCAACCCTCATCTTGTGTGATCGTACCCGGCAATCACGATGTATATTGGGACCCCGAAGTCTACCGCCCTACGGTTACTAAGCCATCCAATATCAACGATGAACATTATGTAATTGATGATCGGGTGATTTTGAAGCGCGACGATGAAAAGTATCCAGCTCGGTTCGACAACTTCTCCACTTATTTATACGAGCCGCTTTTTGGATTGCCGTATCAGCATGAGTTCGAGGATCAATGTATACCTTATATCATTCCCAATACAGATATTCAGATTCTTGCTGCGAACTCCGTTTGGCAAATTGACAACTATTACCCAGACCGAGCTGGTATTCACCTTACGGCACTCCTACGTGGTTTAAGAAATGCTGAGGTCCAAGCGGTCAACATGGCGATATTCCGGATTTGTGTCTTTCATGACCCGGCTACCGGCAATGACAAGATGCCTGATGAGACCTATCTTGAACATTTGGGTAAGGCGAGAATTCGTCTCTGTCTACATGGCGATATTCACGAAGATAGAAACGATTTGGTGAATCCAATCGAGTCCAGGAAGAGCATCTGGGTAGTGGGAGTAGGAGCATTCGGTGCAAGTGCGTCAGCTCGTCCAGAATCCACTCCTCGCATCTATAATATCTTAGAGATCAGCGCTGACAGAGCCAATGTAAAAGTACATTCACGCTCCTGTGGAAAAAGTGGTGGGGCATGGGAACCGCATTGTATCTGGCCCAGCGCGGACGGAAATCCATCTGTAAGGCAAGCATACTATGACATATCGATCACTAAATAATACCGATTCTTGTTGATGTTGTGACTTGCTGCACGTCGGGTATAAACTTAGTGCGGTGGCCATGTATAACGATTGGTTGTTTTGCGGCCTGCATACGTGTTATAACGATGTCTTTCCAAGTGTGGCGGACTTGCCTATATCTCGCACGTGCCAGTGGGCGAAATCCTAAGTCCTTCAGCGGGATTACCATCGGGGGTGCGTATCTCGAAGTAGAACCCCCAATCACCGAATAGCTGCCCGATCTTGAGCATTACCTGGTTCCAGCCTGCTCGCAGATGCACAGACGCCCTGAACTGTCCAGGCGCGGCAGGGCCCGGCTCGGGAGCAGATAAGATAACCGCGCCATTAAGCCATGCTATGATCCCATCATCAGCCCCGATGTCGAAGCTCACATCTCTGGGCCATTCGCTGTGTATCCACGTCATCGCATAAGCCACAACATCGCATATCGGGCCGAAGTGCCTGGTGAGGTCGATATAGCGTACTGGAAGTACATCGCCAATCACTGCCGTATCATTAATCGGTTTCCACACCCGGCCATTATAACTCGCACTGCGCCCACAGTCGGCTTCGGGCGGGTAGGGGATTTCCATCCCAGAGTTGCAATTGTTGCTAAATGTCCCAAGAATATTGAACTGTGTTATTGATGCGTATGCCCACTCCATATTGGTGCTATCCTGTATAAGAATATCGTCTTGACTTATGCATGCTTGTGCAGAAATGTTGTATATGCCTGGCGGTTGGTGTCTAGGTATTTGAAGCGTATACATAGACAAACCTGAACTGCTGATATGGTGTGGATTGACACTCCAACCCTCGGGCAAATCTACGCTTAGCTGCATGTTTTTAATGCCATGAACCGCACTCAATTGCAACAATGCGGGTAACTGAGCTGTTCCTTGAATCATCGCTAATGATACTTCAAAGTCCTCGGCGATATCACTTGAGGGTGGAACTTCTGTTTCTGTAAAAAGAAATTCCGCTCCATCACGCAGATCAATCACTTTTTCCTGGGTAGCGGATTCCCCGGCTCCGTGCATCTGCACGATCACGTTTCGCTCCCGTTTCCATCCAATAAACTGCCCCTCTGCCGGTCCAACGCTGACTTTCACGCCATCACCTTCGCGCACCATTGTTACTGGGCAGAGTGTAAATTCCCCTCGTTCCCAGTCCTGCGTCTCACCATCATCTTCATATATAGTAAATCCGCCGTCCGCGCCGGGGTAGGCGTGAATTACCAATGGGTCCGGGCAGCAGGCCGATGCTTTTGACATAGGATTCTGCGTAGGGATAACAGCTCCCGCACGTACGAACAGCGGCGTGCGATCCAGCGGGCAAGGGTAGAGGATTGAACGCCCGCCATCAATGCGGTGTCCAGTCCAATAGTCGAACCATATCCCATCTGGCAGATATACCTCCACGTGTGCTCTGCCGCCCGACGCAGGGTAGGTCACCGGGCACGCAAGCAGCCACGGCCCGAGCATGAATTGGCTTCCCCTTTGGTAGCACTCTTCATCCTCCGGCCAATGGTAGTACATCGGACGCACGAGTGGCATTGAGTCAGAATGCGACTCTCGACACAGTGAGTATATATAAGGAATAAGCGACAGCCTGAGGTCATAGGCTTTCTTGAATGCGGCGTAGACTTCTGGTCCGTAGTCCCATGGCGCTCTATAACCGTGGTCGCTGTGAAGCCTGAGAATCGGGGAGAGCGCGCCGAATTGTACCCACCTTACATAAAGCTGGCTATCAATCCGATTTCCACAAAATCCACCGATGTCATGTGACCAATACGGCATCAGCGCGTTACCCGCAGTGCTGGTGAATTCAACCTGATAGGCCAGTGCTGCCCAATCCGATTTCGTATCACCTGAAAACCCTATGGGATACCTGTGTGAGCCCAGCCCACCGAAGCGGCTTAGAATCATAGGCCTGGCATCGGAGTGCTGCTTTGTAAAAGTGAAGTAGACGTGGTTGGTCGCGTGTTGGCTATCGAGCCCTTGCATGTGTGCGGAATCGCCATCCACCCACCAGAAGTCTATTCCCTGCTCCATAACAGGCTGGTGGGCAACGTCCATATATGCATGCGCCTGGTCCGGGTCTGTGAGATCAAGTTTAACGGGTGTATTGCTATCCCAACCCAGTGCGTCTCTCATCTTCGCCGAATGGCTGTCCTGATCAGGCACTCCACCAGGATGCACATTTGCTCCAACCAGCAGGCCGCGTTCATGCAGCCACACAAGCAGGTCGCTCGGGTCCGGGATCAGATCTGTGTCCCAGTCAAAGCCTTCCCATCCCCACAGGTGCCAATCAACGTCCATTACCAGCACATCCAGTGGAACCTTGAGCTTTTCAAACTTACGCACTATCTCACGGAATTCATAATTGGAGTACGGGTAATAACGTGAGAACCACAACCCCAACGCCCGCCGTGGGATCATCGGTACGCGCCCCGTCAGCCCGGCATATGCTTGCAACCCCTGAGTAAAGTCATCATACACAGCAAAGTAGATATCGACATAACCCTCTTCAAACTGCGGCCAAAGCGAATCACCATCGGTATCATGACCAGGGGTTGTCGAGTCGTCAAGCACAAAGTATTTGCTTCGGCTGATCACTCCAGGATCAACTTTGTATAATTTCTCAGCACCAAACCCATCCAAGCTGCGAAGCGTTCCACCAAGGTTAAGCGTATCGACATCCCCCGGCCGCCATTCCCGACGGGTGCTGCTGTCCATCCACTCAACCCACAAGTTATCGCGGCTCAGCCCCATCGTTCCTGGCTGATAATGCACGACCAGTCGGCCCGTATCGATTATGACCTCGCTGCAATGTTCCTCGACTGTCACCTCCGCCCCGCCAAGCTCGCGATTCGCTACCACTGCCGTAGGAATATCGCGAAAACACCCACTGGGCGAGTATTCGATCCGAATAACCAACGCCGAGTAAAACTGAAACCGCACGCTACCTATTATAATACTGCTATGAAAAGGCAACTTGATCTCCAGTGAAGGTATCTCTTTAATAAGTATTCCATTATCGTACGGGGGTTGGGAGATAGGGGTTGGGGATTGGTGTAGCTTCAGGCTACTGACTGCTGCCTGCCAATGTGATAAAATGCTATGTTAACAAAACAGGATGCAGGTGAATGTGAATATGAGAGTTGGAATCGTGGGGCTGCCCAGTTCGGGTAAGACCACTTTGTTTAAGGCGCTTACGCGGGGCACGGTGAAAGTTGAAGAAACTTATGGTCAGTCCGGCAAGCCCAATATCGGCGTTGTCAGTGTACCGGATAGTAGGATCGATTACTTCGCCAACGAATATAAACCCAAGAAAATAACCTATGCCAGCATCGAGTTTATCGATGGCGCCGCGCGTATCGCCACCGATCAGGGCAAAACCAGGTTCGGGTCGGACTTCTTTGCTGACGTGCGGCAAGTAGATATGCTCGTGCACGTTGTTCGTGGATTCACGGGGACAGCGGGCGAGGAGCCTACACCCATTCAGGACATCCAAGCACTGCAGGACGAGCTTACACTGGCTGATATGCAACTGGTTGAGAACCGCATCGCTCGCGTGGAAAAGCAGCTACATGGAGTAAAAAAAGGCACCACCAGCCCGGTAACAACAGAAATGGATATGCTCCAGCGTATTCAATCTGCTCTCGAAGAGGGGACGCCGCTGCAGTCATTGGAGTTTACGCCGGACGAGGAAAAGGCTATTCGTGGATACGATTTCCTTACGCTCAAGCACGTGATTGCAGTCCTCAACATTCCCGAAAGTGAGATAGGCTCTCCCAGCGAGCAGGCTATAAAGTTGAAAGCTCTATGCGCAGAATCGGGTGTGCCTGAGATCGACTTATGCGCCGCTGTAGAGATGGAAGTCTCGCAGCTTTCCGATGAGGAAGAAACCGAATTTCTTCAGTCGATGGGCATAGAGGAGCCTGCGCGCAATGTCCTCATCCGTGCCTGTTATCAATCTCTCGGATTGATCTCGTTCATCACAGCCGGTGAGCCCGAAGTCCGCGCGTGGACGCTCAGGGCGGGTTCCAGAGCTGTAGACGCGGCGGGAAGTATCCACTCCGACCTCGCACGAGGCTTCATCCGTGCAGAAGTAGCCAATTTCAAAGACGTCGAAGCCGCCGGTGGTTGGGAAGCCGCAAAGCAAAAGGGTATAGTCGTGCTGCAGGGCAAAGACTATATAGTGCAGGACTGCGATGTGATGTATATCAGGTTCAAGGTCTGATAAACCTTCAGCTATATCATGATCGTCCAGGGTCTGTGACCCTGGACGCCCCTATTCCGGGTCTGTGACCCGGTTCCCAAGTTTTTTATATCACACCGAAAAATTTAAGGTTGCTTGCTGTATTAGTATCCCAACATTTGGGTATCTTCATACCACTGATCAAGTCGAGGTGGTGGGAGAAGATGGCTATAAGAACAGTAAAGGTGTGCGAAGAGTGCGGCAAGCAGACCG
>JAJFTD010000121.1 GCA_021373255.1 bacterium | reverse complement strand
TCAACGCCTTC
Source organism: bacterium (assembly GCA_021373255.1). Lineage (GTDB taxonomy): Bacteria > Armatimonadota > UBA5829 > UBA5829 > UBA5829 > UBA5829. Next base: position 14,213 of record JAJFTD010000121.1, on the reverse strand, counting down.
ACCGAGGTTCAGGTCACTAACTTTGATCGCGTGGCCTGGCTCAAGGTCAGTAGTGTCAACTTCTATTGCTGAAGGAATATTGCCGGGCAAAGTTTTAATCTGAAGTTCGTCCAGCCCCTGCTCCACGGTGCCCTCAGTTGACTTGGGCTCACCAACCAGTGTAATCGGCACACCCACGTTGACTGTCTCTTTCATAGATACATGCTGGAACTGGATGTCCATCAGTTTCCTTGTGAGCGGGTCCTTGTGGTAATCCTTGATAATTACGGTGCCGTCAGCGTCAACGGGCGCACCCATAACCTTGAGGTTGATGAGCGCTTTGATCCCAGTCGGCGACTGCTTTATTTGATTTATAAGGTCGGCAAGTTTGACTTCCAAGGCGATAGGTTGTACATTGTGGCCGAAGACGCTTCCGGTCACGAACCCATTGCGGCGGATCTGTTTTGCGTATCCTTTGCTAAGATTGGAGCGATAGTTCGCCTCCAGTGTAAGTACGTCCATAAAATGGAAACCCTCCTATTAGCTCTCGCCCCAGTATACCTACATGCCTGTCAAACGTCAAGGCGCGAGCGTGCAGTTGAGGACTGATGATGGGTATTATGGTCACGGAGGGATATGGTCTGTGATCACTATTTTGCCTGATGTAGATGCATTTTTGACCGCTCACAAAGCTTTTTTTGAATATATCGCCGATTGGGAACGCGGGCTGGGCCCTTTGCTAATGGATGATCTTACCGATCACGGCAAGAACGGCCGGAAGATCGTTGTATTGTGCGTGGATTTGATCAAAGGTTTTGTTTCCCATGGGCCGCTCGCAAGCCCACGTATAGCGGCAATAGTGCCCAATGTTGTTGATCTCTTTCGGACAGCCTATGCCAGGGGTGTGAGAGACTTTGTCCTCGCACAAGACAGCCATCCGCCGGACTCGCCGCAGTTCGAAGCATTCGGCGCCCATTGTGTGGTAGGGACTGGAGAGGCGGAGACTATTGATGAACTTGCCGGTCTCCCATTCTCAAATGAGTTCACGGTAATGCTCAAGCAATCTCTAGACCCTGCTATCGATACCGACCTGGACGTTTGGATGGATCAAAGGCAGAATATTACCTCAGTGATAATAGTAGGAGACTGCACTGACCTTTGCGTCTACCAGACCGCTATGCACATTCGCATGCGAGCCAACGCCATGCCCCGAAATCTGGATGTGATAGTCCCCGCAAACTGCGTGCAGACCTACGATGTCAGTGTCGCAGACGCTCCAGCACTATGCGCAACTCCACACGATGCCGATTTGCTACATGTCTTGTTCTTACATCACATGTTTCTGAACGGGATCATAGTGGCGAAGGAAATTAAGAGTTGAGAATCGGAGAGGGGTGTTGTGAGACGAAGCGTCATTAAGAAGTCCTACGTTGCCCCCTCACCCTAGCCCTCTCCCGCCAGGGGGGGAACACGTTAGCTCCTGATGGTCCATGATGTGCCATCTTGGACCCACCTCTTGCGGATCTGTGATCCGCTTCCCTAATATTCGATTTAGCTGTTAACGGCAGCGGAGGCGACTGCGCATTACGCTGTCGCCTCCGCCAAGTTTGGATGTGATGTGTCTACCAATGCGTTGTATACCCGAATGCAGCGGACGGTAAACACGTTTTTTACTTATCCATCGATTTTTCTCGTGCGGACATTGCAACCTCGATAGCATTCATCACGTCATCCTCGCTTATATGGCCATCGAAGAACGTGAGTTTGCCATCAACGAAGACTCCACTGGACATCCCTTTATCTAGTATAGCATCCCTGGTGGTTTGGTCGTGCACCACCAGTTCCACATTATCTACTGCGGCCTGCTCAAGTACTGCTTCAATCAGGTTTCTGTTGGTGATACCAACATAGCACCGCCGGCAATCGAGTATGTCTATCTTTACCTTTGGCGATTCTGTGGGCATATTGAAGCTGGGCTCAAGGTATTTGGGTTTATCTTCGCCGTCGCCGAAGCTGACGTAGTAGATAGTGCCCTGATCACGTGAGTCTCCCGTCACCATCCCCATGTGTCTGAAGAAAGCTCCGGGCATGAAGTCGAAGCCGTCTTTGGTCTTGCTTTTAAAGCCTTCCACCGCGAGTCCCGATGCTCCGCTTGCTCTTGCGTCGGCCACTGCGGCCTCCACCAGATGCTTGCCTATACCGGTCTTCTGATATTCGGGCTTTACGAATACACACTGAACTACATAAAGCCCCTCACCCTCGATATCCAGTGGAGCATGCTCAATGGGGTAGTATATTACAAATCCAGCTACATTACGGCCATCGCTTCGGGCTACCAGACCTCGCAGCTTGCCGCCTTCCAGCCATGCTTCGAACTGACCATACATCTCATCGCTGCCGGGTTTTGCTGCGGCGCAAAACACCCCGTCTCTGAGGTTCTCAACCGAAAGCCGTTCGATTATCATTACACTGCCCCCTTTCGCGTAATCGTGCCGGTCATGAACACGTATAGGTATTATACCTGCATTACGAGTGTTTACGCCTCCTTGTTCGCAGGATTATACATCCTTTTCGTGGAATGAAGCCCTGTGAATGTGAAGTTTAGATCAGATAATGTGTGCGCGGGTTACCGCGAAGCCCATGTACTCAAGGGAGTATCGGTGGAACTGGAAGAATCCGGTTTCGTGGGCATTATAGGCCCTAATGGCAGTGGCAAGACCACGCTGCTCAGAGTCATGTCACGTGCGCTGCCGCCGGAGTCGGGGCTCGTGGAACTCGAGGGCAAGAACATATACTCGATTTCCTCACGTGAGTTCGCACGAAGGGTGGCAGTAGTCCCACAGGACACATTCGTTGCATTCGATTTTGCCGTGATGGAAGTCGCGCTGATGGGGCGGTCACCCAGGATGGGACGTTTTGCGGTGGAGACATCCAGAGACATTGACCTCGCAATGGACGCGTTGACCCGAACCGGCACTCAGCACCTCAAGGATCGCCCGATAACCGCACTTTCGGGGGGCGAGCGGCAGCGGGTGATGATGGCCCGCGCGCTGGCTCAGGAGCCCGAAGTGCTCCTCCTCGATGAGCCAACCTCCCATTTGGATATCAGCTTCCAATACGAGATTATGGACCTGGTAAAGAACCTCAACCGCGAACGTGGCCTCACGGTTCTGGCGGTTTTACACGATCTTAACCTTGCCAGTCAGTATTGTGACCGGTTAGTCATGATCGGGCAGGGGATTGTGCAGGCTTGCGGCACGCCGGAGGAAGTAGTCACATCCGATAACATCCGTCGGGTTTATGGCGCGGAGGTGTGGGTGCGCAGGCACCCGACCATACACAGGCCCTATGTCATATCCGGGGTAAAGCCCAGTTCAGGCAAGCCACAGGAGAAATTCGACAAAGCTCCAAAAGTGCATGTAGTCGGAGGTGGAGGCACAGCCGCCCCTATACTGGCAAAACTAGTCCGCAGAGGTTATGAAGTGACTGCAGGTGTGCTCAACGACGGCGATGCTGACCAGGAGGTCGCGGAGGCGTTGGATATAACGCACATCTCCCAGTCCATATTCACTCCGATTACTCCCGAATCAAACCAGACCAACCTGGACCTGATCGCACAGTCCGATGTAGTGGTTATGACGGATGTCCCCATAGGCCACGGAAACATCCCCAACATCGAAGCCGTCCGCAACGCCGCTCGCTCCGGCAAAAGCGTAATAGCCCTAAGGCCGGACCTTGTTCAGAACAGAGATTTCACAAACGGCCAAGGCTCCGCGTTGGTTAGTGAGATTCTATCCCTGGGCGGCCATTCAGCAGCCACTGTAGATGAATTGCTAAGGTTGATAGAAACCCTGACCATCCCAATGACGCAAGACGCACGACCCACGACGCATGACGCTCAACACCAAAAAAGGGACGACTTCCGATAAACCGGAATGTCCTCCCTTTTTTACTGCGTATCTGGTAGAATATAGGTGATTAGCTTGCCCGGACGACTTTACCGGCCTTGAGGCACTTGGCGCATACGCGCAGTTTTCTGGGTGTGCCATTGATGACTGAATGCACAGTCTGCAGGTTCGGTAACCATCTGCGCTTGGTTCGAGGTGCGCGAAGAGCCCACGATCCGGAATGGACGTGTCTTATATTCTGACCAAACTGCGGTCCTTTGCCGCAAACGTCGCACAAGTTAGACATATCTAAAAGGTCCTCCTGAAGTGAGTAGCCACGAAAACGCGAAGCCCATGATAACATAGATCAGCGCTTTTGGCAACAATCAACGCGCAACGCAAAACGCATAACGCAAAACATATTATGAATCATAACTCAAGCATAGCACAACATATAAAAAGCATCCCTGCTGTGACTCCAAGCGATACGGTGCGTCGTGCCGCCGGTCTTATCCGGGCGTCGGAGGGCACACGCATATTGGTGCTGGATGGCGGTCATATAGTGGGTACGGTGAGCGAGCGTGGCGTCGCGGCTTATTTGTCTTCGGCAGATGATATGGAAACCGCTCTGGATTCCGCTATCGCGCCGATTGTTGAGCCGGGGGGTGCTTTTGTGAATATCGCCACCTCGCTCCCTCAGGTCGCCGGAGTATTCGCATCGACTGACGCGGATGTTCTCCCAGTAATTGATGATTACGGCAGCTATAGGGGTGTTATCTATCGGAGGGATGTGGTCGGGTCGCTCACACGCACACTCAGGCCGCCGTCGGTGGGCGGAATGGCGACGCCTCTGGGCGTGTATCTCACCACGGGTTCCCACACTGGCGGCGCAGGGAGCTTTGGGCTATTTCTTACCGGTATATGGCTTGGCTCGATGATGATCGCAGCCTCGCTGATTGTAGGTGGGCTGCAGAGCCTGATTATGAAACTCACTCACCTGCCACTGAGCGCGATGCTGGCGTCGACTCCGATCCCCCGGATGTTCAATCTTTATGATTTGCCCATGTATATCTCGATGGCGCTCACTGTTATCATATTTCTAGTATTGTTGAGGCTGTCGCCGTTGGCGGGATACCATGCGGCGGAGCACATGACTGTGCACGCAATAGAAGCGGGTGAAGCCCTGCAGCCGGAGATTGTGAGCAGGATGCCGCGTGTGCATCCCCGCTGTGGCACCAACCTCCTGGCGGCAATGAGTGTTTTTACGCTGCTGGTCTCCAGAGCGAGCAGCGATGTGGCAGTGCTTGTGGCAATAGTGGTTGTGATTATCGGCTGGAGAACGGTCGGTGGGTGGATGCAGCAGTATATCACCACAAAGACTCCCAACCAGCGGCAGTTAAAAAACGGCATTGCCGCAGGGAACGAAGTTCTTGACCATTTCCAACAACGGCCGAATTATCAACCCGTGGGATTTCAACGTGTATGGAACATGGGTTTTATACAAACCGCCGCTGGAATGGGGGCGGTGCTGACGATTATGTCGATTGTTCAACTGTTCGTTCATTTGCCGGGGTTCTAGTAATATTTTTGGAGTGGAAGATCACCTGATATGATAGAAATTAACAGAAATACTGTAGTTGGAGAACTTCTTCGCGAGTGTCCTGAGGCGATGGAAGTCTTTGAAAAGCACGATATGCCGTGCCGAATGTGTATGGGCGCCTCTACCGACACACTGGAAGAGAGCGCGATAATGCATAACGTCGATATCGAACAAATAATCGCTGAGCTCAAGCAGCATTGCGGCCACTCGGATTCCTGACTCCTCCGCAGGGAACTCAACCGTGCCAACTGGAGCGTAAAGTAATTAGCACACTTTGCATCAGGAACAGGCAAGCCTTGTATGTCGTCCAAGTGTTAGTGATGGGTTAATACATGATGCCGTCCGCATTTCTTATAACCAGGTGAATATGAAACAGAACCGCTTCGTGCTTCAGCTTACATTTGCCACTATTATCCTCACGCTGACCTTGGCTCTCCCAGGTCCTGGAATAGCTATGGGTATCAAGTATAAGACCGCTGGTACCTATGTTGACTCAGCCGGTGGGCAGCACGCGTGGAACATCAACGACGCCCACGCGCTGATCTGGGATAGCGAGCCATACATCCCCGTGGGTGGGGTGTTTGTCTCCCGCTGTATCGCGCAAGGCGTGAACGACGAGCGGTTTCAGGCTGATGTCAAGGACTTGGAAATACTCAAAGCTGGCGGAGTCACTGACATTATTCTCAAAGGCGGTCGACCTATCACAGATACCGATCCAGCCGCCTGGCAAAAGATAATCAATTACCTGGATACTAATGGCTTCACCTACGGCGTGGAGATGGACGATGGCCCCAAAGCTCCACTCCAGGGCTATCTCATATCTCCCAACCGATATAGATTGGAAGGACCATCAAGCGAGACAAATATCACCTGCAATTGGCCTGATGTCGATTCCGCCATATACCTGGTAATTAATAAAGCCGACAACGCCATCAAAGAACGGGGTGGGGCGGTTGTCCGAGATGGTAAGGTCACAATCAACCTGCGCGCGCCTATTGCCTATGGTCAGGTTTTGATTGTCTACCCGCACAAGTCGTTCAAGAGCGTAGCCGAGGGAGGCATAGGAGACCTGTGGAGCGGGTTTGCCGAGTATCGCGACCGGCTGATAACGTTCCTGAAAGCGGTAAAGTTTGGCCCGGGAATGCGGTTCTTCCTTGAACCGTATACCAGCAAAATGGACTTCACCGGCCAGATGGCGAGCTTTGTGCCGGATTCAGCGGGCTTTAGAATTGGGCTGGAAGCGTTTTTGACCCGCAAGTATCAGCACGAGGGCGGCCTCAACTCCGGTTGGGGAATGAATGACAATCTCGACAGCATCGAAACCGCCACCAGGCTTATCCCCCTTTGGAGTAATGGAAGGGGTATGCCCTACGCTTATGATAAGGCCAGCGTCGGACTTTTCGGTATTGACGCTACCGTGACTCAGATGTGGAGAGACATCGGAGACTATCGCGATGCCTCTGCGCAAGAGTATATGAACACAGTGGCTAATGTGATCCGGAAGCAGTCCGTGAACGTGCCGGTCATATTCAAGAGCACCAAGTTCCATCGGATCTATGCCAACCCGTTCGGAATGGGCGGCTACGATGGTCTTGGCGTGGAAGCATATGGTACCGGCGCTGGGTCTGTTACCGATGCCGCCGGATATGTCTATTCGCTCGCTGAGGAATCAGGAAAAAGCACCTGGTTCATCACCGCTGCCACGCAGGCATCCCCGGACACGGGCGGCTACGGGAGCGAGAGCGATATGTCAGCGACCCTTGATCTCCTCCGAGAGGTAGGCTGCAAGGGCTTCTTTATAAATCGCCTCACAACAGACTCACAGCAGATCGAGTGGCTGAAGAATTTCAAAGACCGTGTGCAGCGCGGCTCCTATGCGGACTACAAACCCGCTGTTATCAACTACCCGGTATCAGTAACCACAGGCGCCAGCGTAATGCGGATTGCCCCCGATACATGGTGGCTGCCCACGCTCAAGACCGGTCGGACCAGCTACATTGGCGATGGTCTGTCCGCCTACACGATAACCGGCGAGGATCGCAGCTACATCTGGTCGAGTAATGGCAGCAGGTCAGTTACTCTCAAAACTGGTCCCACAGGCATGCCCAGCGTCGTGTTCCCGCAAGACGTCAAGACCACTGCAAAGAAGGGTGGCACATTTAACCTGCCATTGAGCGAGGTGCCTACTGTTATCAAAGGTATGGAGTTCAGCCTGGTCTTCCCCTATGAGACCGCGCAATACGAAATGAATCAACTTGCGGAGCTTATCCCCGCTGTTGACAAAGCCGGTTTCGATGTTCGCAAAGCCAAGGACGCGCTCGATCGTGCGAAGACTGTGCTGCAGAACGGGCAGGGCATGAGCGCTTGGGATATGGCTAGAACGAGTATTATCGAACTGTTGAAGAGCTACGGCGCGGACTTGTGGATCGAGGGCGAGCAGTCCAAGAGTGAAAACATGGACAACGTCGCCTCAATGCCAGGCGCAAGCAATTCTCTTACAATGCTCCTGGACACCGACGAAGCGCCGCCGCTAACGCCCTACGCAGCCACATATACCATCGATGCCCTGAATAACGCCAGCTACGAAATCTGGCTCGCCGGCACTCCTCCAGCCGAGGGTTCGCCTATGAGCTATAGTGTGGACGATGTGAACTGGACCCCCATAACCGCCGCGGAAGGCACGCTCCAGAGCTACGCCCACGGGTTGAGCTGGTACAAAATCGGCACAGTAAACCTGTTCCCCGGCAAACACACCCTGCAAATCCGATGCGACGGCAAGGGTCAGAGCAACAGATACTACTTCGCCATAGACGCCCTGGTATTGAGCCCGAGAGGGTTCAAGCCGAATGGGGTGGTGAAACCGTATTGATGAACGATGCCAGAAGAGAACCAGAAGAACCAGGGGCTGATCTTTCGAGGATGTCTGTTGAGCATATCATCGCAGGGCTGTGCAGTAAAAATGCAGAAGAGAGAGCCCAAGCGGCCGAATATGCTATTGTGATCGAAGATGAGCTCTTGCTAGATTCGCTTGTGATGGCGCTGAGTGACCCTGAGGAGACTGTTCGTGCCCTTGCTGTATATGCAATTAGCAACTATAAAAAGTCTGAGATTATAGTTTCTCTCACCGCACTGCTTCAGGACACATCGGGATGGGTCTGCGAGTCTGCAGTTCACGCTCTTGCAATCATTAATTGGGTAGAGGCGAAGCCTTTCATTATGGGTGCTCTTAACGATTCACGTTTGAGGGTCCGAGCGGAAGCGATCAATTGTCTAGCGCGTTTTGGAGATTCCAATGATATAACGATGCTGGCTAGAATAGCTTGCCAAGCCCAGGATACCATTGAGCGGAAGATTGTCATTCACGCACTTGCGGAGAGAGACGACAGAGCAGTCGATGATTATATGCACACATTAGTGGAACGCGCAGATCTGACGGCTATTGCAGCGGCGTTCAGCTACTTCCTTCGTCACTTGAATGTAATCCCAACTCACCTGCTCACACAGGCTCTCAGTGCTGAAGAGCCCAGCCCGATGGCGTATGAAATGGCCAAGGGCTTTGCCCGCAGTGCAGTTGATGAACTCGTATCCGCCGCATCTGAGTACATGAATGAGCATCCTGTGGATGTTGCTAATATTCCTCCCCACGTGGAAGAGCTTGCAATGCATATGAGAAGCCGGATGAAGTCATAGGTGACGGCTCCCACGCAGTTACCGAATCATTGTGGTGGCGTGCTCTCTTATCAGCGTCTCATTTCATTCATCCCTTCAGTGGTTCCGGGCTCGCACTTCCCGGCCATCTTGCACCCCTCGCAGCACCCCGAGCACCCGCCTTTGGTGGACCTCGCCAGCCGCTTCACCAGAAACACTGTGGCTACTGCAATGATGATCCCGACAATTACCCACTGAATAATAATGCTCATTTGAACCCCGCCAGCAGACCGAATCGGTAGACCATGAATGCCACAGCATAAGCCAGCGTCAGCGAATAGCCAACGGCAAACGCGGTCCATTTCCAGGAGTTTGTCTCGCGCTTGATAGTTGCGATGGTGGCGATGCAGGGGATGTAGATCAGACTCAGGACCATAAATGTAAAGGCTGAGAGCGGTGTGAATGCGGCTGCAACGGATTTCTGCAGGCCCACGCTTCCGCCCGAGTGGCCCGATCCAAGCAACACACCAAGCGTGCTCACGACTATCTCCTTAGCTCCAAGCCCGAAGAACAGCGCCACCGCAGCGCGCCAATCCAGGCCCAATGGCCTCACAAGTGGCTCTGCTGCCCGTCCAAGGTGCCCGATGAGGCTTTGTGGCCCTCCGAACTGCACTCCCCACGGCAGTGACCCCAGCGCCCATATTATCACCGATGCCGCCAGGACCACTGTTCCCGCTTTGCTCAGGAACAGTGATGTGCGCTCCCACACGTGGATTATCGTGCCCTTGAGGGTGGGGAGCCTGTAAGGCGGCAGTTCCATTACGAAAGGTGATACAGACTTCGGAAACAATACCTTTCTAAACAGCTTGCCTGATACCACCGCCAGCAGCACACCAAGCGCATAAATTGAGAATATAATCATCGCGCCATTTCGCGAGAAGAATACGCCAGTGAAGAGAATATAAATCGGTAGGCGCGCCGTGCACGACATCAAGGGAGTGATCAGGATGGTAAGCAGCCTGTCCTCAGGCGTCTCAAGTGTGCGCGCAGCCATCACGGCGGGCACGTTGCATCCAAACCCCATCAGCATAGGGATAAACGACTTCCCATGCAGCCCCAATACGTGCATTGTCCTGTCCATCAAAAACGCCGCTCGCGCCATATATCCCGATCCTTCCAGGAACGAGATGATAATGAACATCACTACTATATTGGGCATAAACACGACTACGCCCCCCACGCCTGCGATCACGCCATGTGTGAGAAGTGAGGATATCGGACCTGGCGGCAGTGCCCCCGCGATCCACGAGCTGAGGCTCGTAACGCCTGCATCCAGCCAGTTCGCAAACATTCCGCCGACATCGAATGTCAGCATGAACGTAAACCACATCAGTGCCAGAAATATAGGAAGTCCCAGCACGCGGTGAAGCAGGATGCTATCGATTTTATCTGTCATAGTCATTCTGTCCACACTGCCTGTGTGCGTGACTACTTCCCGGAGAAGTCCGCCTATGAACCCGTATCTGCCACCCGCGATCACTGCTTCGAGTTCGTCGCCAAAGTGTTGTTCAAGGTGCCGGCGGGTGTTGTCCACCTCTTGCAACGCGTCCTCACCATCAACTGCGTACACCGCCAACCGCCGCCGCGCTTCCGCGTCACCCTCGAGCGCCTTAATCAGCATCCAGCGCACGGGCACCGCGCAATCCTGTTTGATCTGCAGTCTCTGATGCAGGTTGCTTACCTCGATCTCTATTTCGGGGTTGTGGCGTGCGCTGCGTGGTGATTCGCACAACCCGCAGTCGGCCAGCTCTATTACTTTTTGGAGGATTGCGTCAATGCCTTCACCCCTGTGGCCGACAGTGGGCACAACTGCCACCCCGGTGAGCTGAGCAAGTTTTTCCAGGTTTATCCACTTTCCGCGGCGTTCAGCCATATCTATCATATTGAGTGAGATAACAGTGCTGATTCCGAGTTCGAGGAGCTGTGTAGTGAGGTAGAGGTTTCGTTCGAGGTTGCTTGCGTCCACCACGTTTACAATCACATCCACGTGGTTCTCAAGAAGAAAGTCTCGCGCAATTACCTCTTCCTGCGAATATGCCGACAAACTGTAGGTGCCGGGCAAGTCTACAATTCTAAACGTCCGACCAAACTTCTTTACGACGCCTTCCTTGCGCTCGACCGTCACTCCAGGCCAATTGCCGACGTGCTGCCGGGCCCCCGTCATTTCGTTAAAAACCGTAGTCTTCCCCGAATTAGGATTCCCCGCAAGGGCAACAACAATTTCTGCTTTCGTATCTACTGCACACATAGCAGATATAAATTACGATTTATAAATAATGAACTATGAATAGCAAACTGCGCCCGATTCATAATTCATAACTCATAACTCATAGTTTACAATTGAACCTCCACGTATTTGGCTTCACTTTTGCGTAGAGACAGGTGGTACCCGCGCAGTTTTATTTCTATGGGATCACCCAAGGGTGCCACGCGCACCACCTCGAATCGTGCGTCAGGCGTAAGTCCCATCTCCATAAGGCGTTTCCTAATAGGTCCATGTCCCGAGACGAACGCTATGCGGCCCTTTGTCCCGGGAGTGACATCGCTGAGCCTGGTAGATTCAATAGCGACTGCTGCAGGGGCGGTTTTGTGTGAGTGGTTGGCGTCGTCGTGAGGGTGGCTTCCGCAGCCGTCGGGATACTGACCGTGTCTGATATAGTGCAAAAAATGATCCAGTCTAAGTGCCTTGTTCTGGCCACATGCGCGTACGAAGTCGGCGTATTTGAGGAGCCTGTCCAGGGTGTCCGGTCTAATCGCATGCTCTATGCCGCACGCTTCCGACTCCGACTCTTCCTCGCTGAGGTCGAGGACGCTTGTGAGAAAGCTCTTAACGGCACTGTGGCGGTGAGCGATGTCGCGCGCTTGATCCAAGCCTTCGTCAGTGAGTTCAACATTCTCGTAGGGCTCGTGCTTAACCAATCCTTTTGCAGCCAGCGACCGTATAGCCTCGGTGACTGACGGCATCTTTACATCCATCACATGTGCTATATCTTTGACGCGTGCTACCTGGCTCCTGAGTTTGAGGTTGTATATCGCCTCCAGGTAGTCTTCCAACGATCGAGATAATCGCGAGCCGACTTCCGCCATGGATACCCCCAGGGACATAGTTAGGTTAACCTAAGTTAGCCTAACCTAACTATACCACTCCCGAAGGACAATGTCAAATGAGCAGCTTTACAATATAGGTTACCAGACCCACAAATCCGCACAGCGCGATTACTGCAGGTCCGAAGCAGTTCTCGAAGAAGTGCCGTTTCCGGTGTCTGAGGCAATTCCTGCACAGCATGTGTCCAGGTTTGATGCTGGCGCCGCACTTGATACAGTATACGCTCTCTGCAACCTGCGGCTGCTCGGGCTGATCGATCTCTTGTGTATCTTGAGGTTCAATGATATCGTCTGTTGGTTCGCTCATTATTTCCTGCCGGATTGGTAAACGTATTGATCTGTTACATTATACAACACCCGGCAGCAAGCGGGCCCGCTTTCGCAGGCCCGCTGTGCATGTGTTGTGGTTTATTACCCTGTGTATTACGGCTTTGCAGTGGGGCCGAACCACGGGATTGTCGCATATGGGAATCCATAATCGAACACAGGCGGGACAACCGGCGAGTTGAAGACTGCGCCGGTCCTCACAAGCTGCAGCCCACCCTCATCCGCGAGCAGATCAATAGTTGCACTGTTATCCAGCACAGAAGCTCGGAAACAGTCGTCTTCTAGCGGATCGCCTGTAAACACCTTGTTTACCAAATAATGCAGTGTAACGGCGCTGTAGGCATAGTTCTGGTTTCTCCAACTGAATGGGTCGTAGAGGGAGAAGTTGAAACAGGGCGGGAGTATCCTACCTGGCAGATAATATGCCAGAGGCGGAGTTGCAGCCGTGTAGGGCAGTTGGTCCAGAACAGGCAACTGGAATAACGGTGCCTCTGATCCATCTGCTCCCTTGAAGATTTCCAAGAACCTCTGTGTGTCAGATTCGGGCATATACTGCAGACCGGGAGCAAGAGTTGCGCCGAGCTTGTCGGCAAGCGTGCCTGGCCCGTCCGGATCCCAAATATCAGGCAAGATGACCTGCGCGACTTTTACTTTCTTCGTGATGTCATTTGCTACAAATACAAACCACGTCGGCAGAGCGATTAGCTTGGTATAGGTGTAGTTCTGATAATACGAGTTCGACCCACTTTGTGTGGATGTCTCGTTTTTGAAGTTGCAGTTAAATACTATCCCCTGCTTGATGCGATAATTATCAGGATCGCATGGCGACGCCGGATACCAAGGCCCACCAAGCGGACCTACCGCAAGTATAGGTGCATCTATCACTACCCAGCCGGCATCCTCGTCAATGGCGGTTTCGCCGTAGACGTTAGATATATCCAGATCCGTGCCGACCCGAGCGAGCACATCCGCCCAGCTCCTCAGCGACACAATCTGCGCGCCTGCACGCCACTTAATGAAGTAAGCCTTCCAAAGGCCGGAATATGGAAACTCAGTGCTGTCTGAAGTAGGCGATGTGCTGAATATCGGCGCCTGATTGCAGTTGCTGTTGACTACAAATCCCACCGGGTTAGCTGCATCCGGGCAATCGCCGGGAGTGACAGCGCTCGTGAGTTGATAATCCAACGTCAAGCCGTTAACATACGGATTGAAGAAAAAGTAACGGACTCCATTCTGGACAAACTGCTGGGGACCATCTTTGTAAAGGAACGGTGCCGCATGAGTCTGAGAGAATCTGATATTGTTGGTCTCAGTGTAGATAAACCATGTCAGCTTTCCATTCCACCATCCCTGCTGCATCTGGAATATCTGGTATCCATCCGGCTTAGGGAACGATGCTGACGAGCTAAATATGGCGAATGCGCTGCTGGCAACAGTGTGCAGCATAACGACGGCAAACGCTATTTGCAGTGTATTGCGACGTCTCATGTGTTGACTTCCTCCTTAAAGTGAACATGCTTCTCCAGTTCGATTCAGTGGATGTCGTCAAGTGTTTTGTAATTTACCATGTGCTTAATGGTTGTGTTGTAGTCCCTCCCCTCATCTTA
>JAJFTD010000127.1 GCA_021373255.1 bacterium | reverse complement strand
TCAAGTTGCTTCGGCAGCAGTGAATTTAGCCTTTCTGTTCAATCATATTCAGCCCCGCTGCCGAAGTCACCGAGTAAGCCATCCATCGCTGTAATGATTATGCCATCTGCTCATATTGTTAGGCTCTCTTTACTATAGCTCGATAGGTTAGCTGTCCGGCGGCTTCGGCATCAGGATACCGAAGCAACGAAAAATTGGTCTTTTAATCCCTCAAGGAACTGCTGTGACTTTAAAAAAGCAGGAGGCTTATAGCCATGCTGTGGAGACATACGAGTTGGTTATGGAGATTAATTGCTTTATTAGGTTTATTGACTGCGTTACCTCCATTATTTTCAATCGCAAGTGATTGGCATTTTCCATGGTTAACAATGAAACAATCTGCACATGGAATTATTCTAGTCACATTATTTTGTGTATTTTGGCTCTTAATGATGTTGTCGTCAAAGGGTGTCTTGCTATGGGCAATATTTGTGATATACAGCCTTGCTAAGTATGGTATTTGCGTGTTTTATTATTATATATTAATTTTCCCATGGCCTCTAGCGTTAGCAATTGTATTGTGTGTTCCTTTTTCACAAATCTGGGTTGCTTGGGAAGCGCATAAGCTGTCAAATCGGACTGTTAATGGAAGTGATACCCGATATTACGCAGTTTATGTTGTACAGGTAGTATTCTTTATCATGATTGGGTGTTTATTGCTATTTCATGTGAAAGGATGCAATGATGATTGGGGAAAGATAGACTTACGTTACTTATCTAGCACAACACATTTACAGTTTCCACCAAGTGTCAGATTGATACAGGGTCGTGACAGAGGTTTTGAAGATGATGATATTTTTGCAAAGTTAGAGATCAACCAATCTGATATTCTACCGTTGATAAATTCGTTGCCTAAACATCGTATAATTTCACATTCTGACAGAATAGGTATTTCAAACAACATGGCAGGATTGCCTTCATGGTGGGATCCTGATAGCTGCAGTGACTTCCAATCTATAGAAGCAACATCAAACAATGAAATGGTGCGTGTTCTTATTACAAAAAACTCTCGAGGACGCGCAATTATTTATTTGGAATGGTCAAAAGACTAGTGTTCTGATTCTAGCATTTTTAGTTGCTTCGGAAGCAGTGAATTCTAGTCTTGCTGCCCGGTTATATTCAGACCCCGCTACCGAAGCCACCGGACATGCTAACTTGTCGGGCTATAGCAAAAAGCCTAACAATATGAGCAGATGGCATAATCTCATTATACGATGGATGGTCTACTCGGCGGCTTTAGCAGCGCGGTTAGATTGAATTAAGAGGTTAGCGTAAGATTCACTGCTACCGAATAACAACGAATCTCAAGATACCTGAAGCACACAGGATTATCGGAGGTATGGTATTTGCACAGCTGTCTTCGTAAGCGATTTAGGTATGGGAGTATTCAGCCCCGTGTTTTACTTGTCTGCGTGCTCTTTCTTGGCATAAGCTTCCTTGCTTGGCATGTGCTGCAAGCCTATCTTTACTGGCGAGCTAGCCCAATGGTACAGATAGTTAATGTAGCGGATTATAGCACGTTGTATGAATTTCGTTATGGAAAGTCATCAGCGGCAGTAGTTGCGTTTCATCCCAAACATCGTATCATAGCAATCGGCGATGACATGGGTGAAGTCAAGATTTGCTCAGTCCCTGACGGAAGAGTAATCCATGTAGCGCGTGTGTGCTCGAAACAGGTAGAATCGATTGTTTTCTTTCACAGTGGAAGACTCCTGGCTGCTGGTAGTTCAGACGGTGTAGTCAGGTTATTGACTAGCAGCACAAAGCCTATAAGGAATCTAAAGTCGAATTGTGGAGGAGCATTGTCTCTAGCAGTGTCACCAGATGATAACGTCGTTGCAGTCGGATATGAAACAGGAAAGATCATTTCATGGTCTACTAAAACAGGGAAACCAATCAAGTCATGGAAAGCGCACATAGGTCCAGTGACATCCATGGCATACTCTGATGATGGTAGTCTACTTGCATCTTCGGGAGATCAAACAGGCGATAAGGCAAAGTTATGGGACTCGGCCAATTGGTCTCTTGTATCCCAATTATGTGAAGCATCATCAGTGGGCTTCACAGCAAATGGCAAAGTATTTGTTACTGGAGGTAGATCATCTGGCGTAAGGATATGGAGTAAGCATGGCAAGATACTAGCTCAATGCGATCTTCCCGCTGTTACTGTATTACCTGTTTCAAAACAATTAGTGGCATCAACATATGGGGGAATGACCACGTTGCATGAAGTGCCGAAGTGTTCGAGAGGGAGAGCCTATTCGGGAAATGGTGCCATTGTCCGTCATACTAGCATCTCTTCTGATGGTAAACTGATTGCCCTTAGTCGCGAGCGGAGGTTGATAATTAGGTGAGAAATGATTGGTTGCTTCGGCAGCAGCGAACTCTATTCTACCTATCAAATAATCCCAATCCCGCTGCCAAAGCCATCGGACAGCTAACTTATCGGGCTATAGTAAAGAGAGCCTAACAATATGAGCAGATGGCATAATTATTAAAGCGACAGGATGGTCTACTCGGCGGCTTCGGCAGCGCGGATAGATTGAATTGAGAGGTTAGCGCAAGATTAACTGCTGCCGAAGCAACGAAACGAAATGGTTTGGTGATTACTATGGGGCCTAGTATTCTTATCCTAAGAAGAATGTTGGTTGCTGTGTGGGTAGCTTTATCTGCAATATCATTGATAGGGTGTGGACATCACAGTGGAACAATAAGTGAAACTGCAGGTCCTCCGATTGGATTGAATATATATAATTACACCGGAGAAGATATTGAATCATTAATAGTGAATATAATTCATGGCGATCGACTCGTGTTGAGGAATATCCGCACAGATAGTGAACCAGTATATCGTGCTGTGCAAATAAGCGGTAAAACGAAAATTGAATTATGTATTAAATATAAAGGAGGTAAGGAATTCGTAAGGAAATCTTTGATTGCTCGGGGATGTAAAGTAGGTAATACAACTATAATTATTAGGAAGCATCATATTGAATTAGAATCAAGCGAGTGGAAACCTCAAGAATTGAATTTAGGAAATGATGATGTTAATGGACCTTCTACCTATTATTTAGCAAACAATACGTCTCAAAAACTGCACGTAAAAATACGGTTTGAGAGAGGAGTTGGCAACTATAACGATGTAATAATGCCTTATGCATTGGTGGATATTAGCGGACCTCGGCCAGAAGATAAGAAACTGCTGGGAAAGAATAAAGCAATTATTGGAATAAGTTGTCTTCAAAAGAATATGATTCACATAACTACTAAGTTTGAAATGAAACCTTATAGTCCACTGATGTTTATTATTAACAGTAATGGTACTATTACGCTTTGGGATAATGATTTACGCGGAAAGACTGCAACATAGACAGATTATGTTGGGCGGCTTCGGCAGCAGTGAATCTACGCTAACTTCTCAATTCAATCCACCCGCGCTGCCGAAGCAACGAAATAACGAACAGATATAGTAAGCCCGCAGCATTACCCGGTAATAAAACCAGGATTCACCCTAAAGATTAGTTTCCATTCTCCAACAATAAGTTTAAGCACAAACCATTCTCATTTTTTCAACCTCTTTCCCCTTTAGAGGGCCCGTCGAAAGGCGGGCTTTTCCTTTTCATCCGGTTGTGCGTCGAGCATCACGCGTCATTTGAACTATCAGAATATCAGGCCATCCAGCCATCAGACCTTTTTGCATAGATATTCCGCAAACGTGCGATTGTCCTGGTTGGTAATGCGTGATATGGAGAACCCAGATGCCCGCAGGAGACTTTCCATGGCCCAATCGAAAGTCGAGAACTCGTCCCTGATGTGGGATTCGATATTTTGCCCGAGCCTCTCGCCGCCGACTGCGACCGCTCCATCTATCCACTTATCGAGATATGATGCGGCATCATCGACGTTGAATGAAAAGACAACATCCCTGATAAACAGGCGTCCACCATCTTTCAGCATATGCCATATTCGTCGAAGTGCTATGGCCTTCCAAAAATCCGGCAAATGGTGGAGGGCGAGCTGCGTTACGACAGCATCAAACGGCTTGCCATCGTGATCATAGGTAAGGAAACCTGCGCGAGCGAACTGAATGTTGTTGACGCTCCGGCTTATGGCTTTTTCTCTGGCATAATCGAGCATGATCTGCGATATGTCCACAGCACAGACCTGAGCACACTGCTTAGCAGCCGCAATCGCGAACTCGCCGGTCCCGGACCCGATCTCCAGAACTCGACTATCCGGCCCAAGGTCGAGCAACTCAATAATCGCTGCACATTCTTCATCAATATTGCGGAGGCTGGACATGCGCTTGTCGTAACGAGCAACCTCTTCAACCGATTCGTAATCAGTGCCTATCTGCTTGAACTCATCATACTGCCATACGGGATGTGTAGCCATCATGCAATTCTCCTCGCTCTTTATTCGGCAATTATAGCATATGTGTCGTGCGTCGTGCGTCGGGAGTCTTGCGTCGGGAGTTGCTTAGTTCCGGTCACATTGTGTGTCCGACGACAGGCAGCCACCATTCCCACAAATTAACCCTTGCCAATGCGGGTATACTTAGTTATACTCTGCACAGCCGCAGCGAGGGGGTGACCAGTATTGGCGAACATAATCGACCTTACATACACAATCAAGCCGGGAATGCCGCTCTATCCTGGCGATCCAGAAGTGCAGTTCAGCCAGGTTCACACTATCAAAGAAAGTGGTTATAATTTAAGCCGGATTACCATGGGAAGCCATACCGGCACGCATATGGACGCGCCGCACCACAGCATATTCACTGAGCGAGGCGTGGACACTCTTCCGCTGGATGCGATGCTCGGCTGGGCGGAGGTGTTGGATTTGGGAGAAAAACCTGCGGGTTCCGAGATCATAGCGGCCGACCTGGACGCGTTTGCCGACCGTGTAGGCGAGGGCTCAAGGGTGCTGATCAAGACCGGTTGGGGTGCACATCATCAGGAGCCGGAATATTTTACCAACTTCCCGAGTTTGAGCGATGGCGCAGCGTTTTGGTTGATCAAACGAAAAGTATCGCTTTTGGGCGTGGAGCAGCCGTCATTGAGCAGGGAACACGATATGGATGTGCATAAAGGGCTGCTCACTGCAGGCGTGGTATTGTTGGAATCGGTGGCTAACCTCGACCGAGTGCACGAGGAAAGGGTCTACCTGGCCGCGCTGCCGCTTCCGTTTGCCGGACTAGATGGCTCCCCAGCGCGAGTCGTTGCCGTGGAAGGCCTTACGCAATCCTGACCGGCCTGAACCCGGTATGGTCCACTGATACGAGGTGATACTCGATACCGTCAATGTCTCCTTCCAGATAGCCGCCCGAATGGATGTGGCCATAAACGAGGATATCCACGTGGTTTTTATGAAGCGCTTGCGTGAACTCGTTAGGCTCCAGGCTCGTGCTGAACGGTGGGTAGTGGAGCATTGCAATCTTCTTAGCTACACCATCTGGAATCTCTTGCAGCCCGCGCTCAAGGTACATCAGCTCGCGTTCCATCACCTTCACATTGCCGGGCTCCTCACCCTCTTCTATTCGCCACCCCCTGGTCCCTGTAATCCCGATATTATCGACCACAATCCCCCTGCCGTGCATCAACTCAATCCCCTCAGGCAACTGCGCCTGGATCTTGTTGGTCGATTCCCTGCGCCACCAGTAGTCGTGGTTTCCACGGATGAGAATCTTCCTGCCGGGGCGCTGCGCGATGTAGTTAATGTCAGGAGCGGCCTCATTAAACCTGAGAGCCCACGAATGATCACCCGCTATCAGCACAGTGTCATCAGGAGCCACCATAGCATCCCAATTCTCAGCGATGCGCTTCTCATGATTGCGCCAGCTTTCGCCGAAGATGTCCATCGGTTTGGGCTTCCCGAGCGAGAGATGCAGGTCAGATATCGCGAATATAGCCATAAGCATAATTATACGATTCTATGTTGCCAGCATCAAGCTCGTTTGCTATTATGGGGGTTGAGGGCAAATATGGTGTCGGGTGCCAGTGGGTTGTCGTCGGTAGATAGTAGAAGAAATAACCCCAGTTGTTTCGGGAAACCCTCTTCCCGAAACCTCCGGACGCACAGTTGTTTTGAACGAACCGCGAGAAATATACGAGGCTAAGGAGAGATTAAGGATGTCTATATCATCTACTGATATCAAGAAAATGGCTGCTGAGATGGGTGCGGATTTGTGTGGAATTGCACCTGTAGACAGGTTTTCTGAAGCGCCTAAGGGATATCATCCCTGTGATGCGTTGCCGGAATGCAAATCAGTTATCGTTCTCGCTATGCGGTTTTCGGAAGAGACTATCTCTGATTTGGATGTCTACCTTAGAGAAAGAAATAGAGTGTGCAATCTGGTCGATGAGGTGGCTAGAGGGCTCTCTGAACAATTAAATAAAACGGGTTTTGATTCAATCCCCATTTATTCCCTCAGACCTTGCTCAACAGGTGGAGATGGACGTATTCATGGGCTGCTCTCACTAAAACACGCCGGGCTGCTGGCTGGTATGGGCACTATAGGGAAGAACTCACTCCTGATTAATGACAAATTCGGCAATATGATTTGGCTAAGTGCAGTGCTTACCACAGCAGAACTAAACGCTGATGCTCTGGCAACATACGAAGGCTGTATCCCCGAATGCAGATTATGCATTGATAAATGCTCAGTGGAAGCGATGCATCAGGAACCCATGAATCAGTTCAAGTGTTATAGCCACGCATTCGGAAAAGAAAATGGCACAGAAAGTATAAATTGCATTGCCTGTAGAGTTGTTTGCCCGCACTGTTTTGGAATTCGCTGATTTGGATAGCCAATCAACGCCCGACGCAAGACGCAAGACGCATGACGCAAGACTCCCAACGCATTAACGCATAACCTAAGCCCCGGAGGCTAACAGTGAACAGTAGCATGTGGCACATGTCATTCCCCTTTTGGCAGTTTATCATCCGTGCGGCGGTTGTTTATATAGCGGTTCTCGTGCTGCTGAGGCTTGGCGGGAAGAGGCAGGTCGGGCAGATGGGGGTGGGAGAATTTGTGGCGATTTTGCTTATCAGCAATGCCGTCCAAAACTCCATGAACGGCGGTGACAACTCCATTCTCGGCGGCCTGATCCTTGCGGCGGTGATCATCGCCCTGAGTATCTTGATAGAGTACACCACGTATAAATCGAAGCGTTGGGAAAACATCGTACAGGGCCGGCCCAGGCTGCTCATCCACCACGGCGAGATCCTATACCGAAACCTGGAAAAAGAACGCCTGAGTGTGCGCGAATTGAAGACTGTCCTCAGACGACAGGGAATCCATGATGTCAGCGAGGTTCATGAGGCTATACTGGAGAGCGACGGCTTCGTAAGTGTCACCAAGAACTCTGACCTCACCCACCACGAAGACAAGACCGGACTGCCGCCTGTTTGATGGGTCGGGCGTCTTGCGTCGAGCGTCACGCGTCGGGAGTCGTGCGTCACGCGTCTTGCGTCTTGCGTCGGGTATTACTCGCCGGTGTAGCCTTGTTCCGCCCACACTTCATGAGCATAATCAACTGCTTCAGGAGTGGGGGTAAGGTCACCGAGTACACTTGGATACGGCTGGCCGGGCCCGCGGCGTTCGGGGTCTGGAGACCAGTTGTCGTTCTCATACTTCACGCGAACAGCCTCATCGCGGAAGTCGGGGATATCTATAGGAGCACCCTGCTGTAGCGAAGACTTGTAAGCAAGAATCCCGCAAATGCTCATATCGATTGCCCGGTAAACGTTCAAATATGGCTGCTCGCCGGTGCGGATCGCATTGGCAAAATGGTAATTGGTCCAGAAGTCGCCACCGCCGTGCCCGGCAGCTTCAACGGCAGCCGCATGCCCCGGCCAGTCCGGCAGGTAGACCTTCTCCTCCGTCTTCTCACAATCTTTGCCGAATGGTTCGATGCGCAGGCGAATCTGATCACCATCTACAATGCGGCAGTTCTCCATCTGGCCTTTGTTGCCATGAATGCGAACGTAATTCCCATGTCCGCGAAGACTACCGTGCAGTGACTTGACCACCGCGCCGTTGTCCATACGCAGGACAATCATCGCAGCCGTATCATTGCGGGATACATGGTAAGCATATGAATCATCGGAAAGGTCACGCGGCACGATGAAGCCGTTTACTGTAACAGGTCGAGTGTCGGTAATATACATTACAGGGGCAATCGAGTGCGTGCAGTAATATGTAGCAGGGATCCAGTTGCGCCAGTGGTCTTTCCCCACTGAAATCGAAAGCCACATTCGTGCAGAGCCGGGATGAACATACTCACCCTCGCCATAAAGGAACTTACCGATAGTTCCCTCCTGATACAGCCTGCGCATCTCCTGGTTAAAGCGCATATAGGGGTAATTCTCAGCGAGCATGTAGATTTTGTTGTTCCGCTCTACCGCGCGTGCCAGCGCCGCAGCTTCTCCCAGCGTGTGGCAAGCCGCGCACTCACTCATTACATGGAAGCCTGCATCCAGAGCCTTGACCGCGAATGGCGCATGCTGATGGAAGAAGTTTGCGAGTACGATTGCATCCATGTCGTGCTCAAGGAACCGGTCGAAATCCGCGTAGGTCGCGATACCGTAATGCTCCCCCAGATGCCGAAGCCTGTCTTCGTTGCAGTCGCACACCGCAACCAGTTCCATTCCGGCAGCCTGTGCATTCTCTGCAAATGCTGAGCCGCGTCCAGCACCGAAAACTCCGATGCGAATAGCTTTCATTACCCTTTACTCCTACTGCAAACTCAAATACTCTTGTATAATATCACAGCTTTTAGCAAATGCAGCTTATACAGCCTCAGCAAGCAAAGTTTTATGAGCAAACCCTGGAACGACTTCTCCGAGCAGGTTGCGTACTTCCACAGTATCACCGGCATTAGTCAGCTTCTTGAACTTCGTCACGACCTCTGTGACCTCATCACCAATGAAGTACTGCGGCCGGTGCACTTCAAACAAGCCATCGCAAGCAGCCGGTTCCATTGCTTCGTCTTCAGATACCAGCGCCTCATGTAGTTTCTCACCATTGCGGATGCCCGTGAACGTGATAGGTATATCAGAGTTAGGTTCAAAGCCACACAACCTGATCATATCGCAGGCCAGGTCCATTATCTTCACCGGTTCTCCCATGTCCAATACATAGAGCTGGCCGGAATTGCCGAACGCACTGGCTTGGAGCACAAGTTGAACGGCTTCGGGAATGGACATGAAGAAGCGAGTCATTTCGGGATGTGTAACACAGATAGGGCCTCTGCGCTTGATGGCCTCATGGAAGATCGGAACCACGCTTCCGCGGCTCCCGAGCACATTGCCGAACCTGACAGTCACATAACTTGTGGAAGAGAACTTCCTGGCAGCCGCGCGGGTCACTTCTTCGCAAAGCCACTTCGTGGCGCCCATTACGCTGGATGGCATGACTGCTTTGTCTGTTGAGATA
Source organism: bacterium (assembly GCA_021373255.1). Lineage (GTDB taxonomy): Bacteria > Armatimonadota > UBA5829 > UBA5829 > UBA5829 > UBA5829. The sequence continues at coordinate 13,886 of JAJFTD010000127.1, read as the reverse complement.
AGCACCATTCTCTGCACGCCATAGCGCCCGCAACACTCTGCTACGCAGTTACTGCCCAGAACATTATTTTTGATAGCCTCAATAAGGTTGGTTTCCATAATCGGAACGTGCTTGTGAGCAGCCGTATGAAAGACCATCTGAGGGCGGTGCGCGTTAAATACCTGATCCATTCGCACCTCGTCAGCCACAGATGCGATGACCATGCGCAGGCAATCTTCACGGTCCGGGAAGCTCCTGCGCAGTTCCTGGTAAATCTGGTGAATCGAGTTCTCACCGTGCCCAAGCAGGATCAGAGTAGCGGGATCAAAGCGCATTATCTGACGGCACAGCTCGGAACCGATAGATCCACCCGCGCCTGTAACCATCACCCGTGCGCCCTTGATGCATCCACCGATCTTGGAGAGATCCGTCCGGACAGGTGGGCGGCGCAGCAGGTCTTCAACACTAATCTCCTCGAGTTCCGGGAGCTTCTGACCATTGAGCACATCGCGAATAGCAGGTATTATCTTCACCGGGACCTTGCGCCGGCGGCATGCCAGCACATATTCCCTGAACATCGCGCCACTGGCTGCGGGAAGAGCTATAAGCACCTCATCAACAGCACGTTCTTCAAGCAGGCGATAGAGGTTCCGCATCGGCCCAAGAACTCGCGCATTACGTATATAGATGCCATTTTTTCTCGGTGAGTCGTCGAGAATACCGATTACTTCATAACCGGGCCCGAGGTCATCGAGAAGAGCATTGAGCAGCCGAGCCCCCGCAGGCCCACCACCCAGTATGATGATGCGCTTGGGCCGGGTGTCACGATGGACAAAATTGAAAGCCTGTCTCCCATAATTGGCGCTGAGGCTGGCCATTCTCAGGAAGATACGCATTCCCCCCACCATAGCAATGCTCAGCATCAAAAATATAACAGCCACGGAATAAGGGATAACCTGTCCATTGACAACATGCTGAAGCACAAGCATCAAACAGAGGCCGACTGCATTTGCAATGACCACTCCACCGAGCATCTCCAGGCTGGCGAACCGCCACGCATATCTATAGAGCCTGAACGCGCGGAATATGAGGGAGTAGCAACACAGCGCAATGCACACCGATGGCAGATGGCGCAGTAAGTGGTCGTGGATAACTTGAGAAAGGGTTAGATTATCGTAACGCAGCCAGAATGATAGCGTTAGGGCAAACAGCAGAGCCGCGAGGTCGCCACACACCAGCATAACGGCGCCAATTCGAGCACGAATGCACCGAAGGACGCGAGCTATTGCTTCATTCATCTTGTCTCCTGTAAACCTCCCGATGCCTGATGCTGCGCATAATAGAAGCCGGACCGTCTTGGTCTCTGTAGATACTGGCGATCGTGTGTCCGGAAACTGAGCTTGCTCGCCAGTATTCTAGCACTTAGCTTTCAGCCATGTCAACAAGCTGAACTCTTTATTGGCACAACGCTAACGATGCAGCTTGTGAACAAATATGTACCGCATCATCTAATTGTCACCGGAATTGATAGCATCAAATGCATACCATTGCTATCGGCAGGAATAAGAGCTTACATGAGGGCTGGAAACAGGTTGATTTGCAGGTTGGGAGATAGGAGATGAGGGTTTGCAACCAAATGGGAATCAGTCAACGCATAACGCATTAACGCGCAACGCTCCCCTATCCACGCCTTGCTGGTTCCGCAGTATCAGGAGAAACCTGATGCGCATAGGACAGAGCACGGCGAGTAGTGGAGCGCGAGTTGCGTCCCGCACGTATGCTGACAACAACAACTGCTATGAACAGGCCCAGGATTCCTCCCAAAGCCGTATTCATAGAGCCGCGAGGTGATACTTTCTTCAATTGAGGCACGGCTCTATCAACTATCTGATAATCGCCATCCTCACCCTTTTGGGTGATCCGAGCAAGTTGGTACTGCTCAGTTAGCAGCTCGAATGTCTTTGAAAGCACAGCAACCTTGCGCTGCAGACGAGCGTATTTAGCTGCAACCGAAGGCACATGCTCGAGCTTGTTGCGCAGTTCTTCCCGCTTCTTTACCACGAAGTCCCGGCTTGATTCCAGGGATTTTCGATGGACTTCCCCTTCCACAAGCGACTCAAGCTCACCAGCGTTTTCCTGCTGGCTCCTTATCCCCTCAAGATCAGCATCGATCTGCAACAGTTGAGCGTCTAAGCTGGAAAGCTGACCGATCATTGTTTTGGTGACATCGTCAATAGCCGTCGCATCATTCTTTTCGCAGAAGCGCATCAGCCGTTCTTCCGCATTATCAAGATCTTGCGTGGTCTCCTTGAGTCGGTCATCTATGAAATCAGCTTTGCGTTTTGATGCAGTAACCACAAGTGAGCCAAGCCCATCCAACATCGTATTAGCAATCCTTGCCGCAAGGTATGGATTGTGTGCTTTTACACTGATATCGATATTTCCGCTCTTACCATCTTTTACGCGCACGGTGCCTTTAAATTGCCTTACAGCTTTCTCCATATCAAGAGGTTTGCCCTCGGAGAAATCAGGCTGCTTGCAGAGGTCGAGGCGAGTAATTGTGTTTCTGGCCATGGTGTTGCTCTTGAGGAGGGTTACAAGATAACTATTGCTGTCACCAGAACCCGATGCTCCTGCGATCGGCATCGACTTCATCAAGCTGCTGAGACCGCCACTTTGCTGGACAAATATGGTGGCAGTGGACTCATAAGTCTTTTTAAGGCACTTGCTAACACAAAAACCAGCAATCGATCCGATCAGCATTACAACAAGTAGGAGCTTCCACTGCGCGAACAGTGGTGCGAGTATGTCCTGAAGATATACTTCATCATCCGTATGGTTGACTCTGGCTTCCACTTGCCCAATGCCCTTTCATTACTTCCATGGGTGTTTCGAGAACAAGTTCCCGAAACAGAGAACGCACCGATACGCTTACATGTCGGACAAGATGAGGGGGTCCGAACTGCTCAGATAACCTGCATTATTCACAAACTGCGGATACGGCAAGCATTAATGACGTATCCGCCATTAATCACGAATAATGCGGCTAAGCAAAATGATTGTACTCTGCCATAGGAGCATTGTCAAGACATTGACAGGGATACCAAAGGGGCGTAAACTGTGTTATTAGTACCGATGAGCTTGGGCTATGGATGGCGCCAGCACAGATTTTACATTGGACTGGAAGTGTCGCTTTGAAAGTAAGCCACAGTCGGGCAACACTCTACACCTTGCTGGGAAGCGTCTTCAATACCCTCATTGTATCTATACAGGCTGTTGTCTCTATCCCTCTTTATCTGCATCTTATTGGACCGCAATATTATAAAACCTGGCTTGTTCCCAGTAGCACTTTTGTCTGGATGCAGGCATACGATCTGAGTATTGAGCGTGATTGAAGGAAATGCAAAATTGGCAAGGAGAACCCAACCTCAACGGCAAGCCCAACCTCCGGGTAAAGGCAGATTCTCGACAAACTTGCTCGCTAACATTCTGAACTTCGGCTGTAACATAGGAATCGGGCTCTGGTTTACGCCTTACATGATAAGTCATCTGGGTGTTGCGGGTTACGGGCTCATTCCGTTGGCAACGACGATAACCTCATACATGGGGCTGTTTACGATCGCGTTGAACGGAGCGGTTGGACGATACCTCACAATTGCAATTGAGCGTAAAGACACCGAATATGCAAATGCAATTTTCAATACTTCACTAATTGGAAACTCCATTGTTGTTTGCATCCTGTTGTTACCGGCTATTTGGCTCTCCTCCAAGATGCAGTTTTTCTTTAATGTGCCAACCGGCTATGAACATCAGTTTTCCTTGCTGTTCAAGTGCACAACCGGGATGTTTCTGTTGACGACCTTAGGTACAGCATTCTCGCTTGCTTCATTTTGCAGGAACCGGTTCGATCTCTCCAATGCAGTAAGTATTGTTAACAGTATCATTCGAGTTGGTGTTGTTGTCTTGCTGTTTACCTATAGCGTGCCGCGAGTGTGGCATGTTGGGGCGGGATTGCTTTTTGCTGCATTGTTTTCGCTGATCGCCTCTATAGCGATTTGGCGGTATCTGACTCCAATGCTGCACATTCAACCTGCAACGTTCAACTCTGGGATATTGCGGCAGCTTTTCGGCACGGGAGGATGGATGATTGTCAATCAGATAGGCACCATCCTGTATCTGAGTATTGATTTGGTGGTTGTGAACCGGTTGATTGGAGCTGATGCAGCAGGACGCTATGGTGCAATTATGCAGTGGTCGTTGTTGCTGCGCGGATTAGCTGGAGTTATAGCTGCCGTATTTGCGCCAACGATATTAGCTTTGTACGCTTGTAAAGATATGTCAGGGTTGGTAAGGTATTCAAAGCAGGCAGTGAAGTTTGTTGGACTGCTGATTGCCCTGCCTATTGGAGTCATCTGTGGGCTATCTCGCCCACTGCTACACCTGTGGCTTGGACCGAAATTCGAGCCGCTGGCACCACTAATGTCGCTCATGACTATCCACCTATGTGTAAACTTAGGAATAATGCCGCTGTTCAATATCAGTACCGCGACAAACAACGTGCGCTGGCCGGGGATAGTCACATGCATAATGGGCGTCGCTAATGTATGTTTAGCTATACTCCTTGCCGGCCCGGTCGGATGGGGCATGTACGGAGTAGCTGCGGCTGGAGCAATTATGCTGACAGCGAAGAACCTGGTCTTTACCCCATTATATGGCGCGCACATCTTGGGCATCAAGCATGGAGCATTCTTTAGTGAGACGATTCCAATTATCACAGCAACTATAGGCCTGTCATGCCTGGGATGGCTAATGGGGCGAATGAGCTTTGTACAGAGTTGGAACGGGTTAATATTTGCAACGATGGGTTTGTCTATCACTTATGTTTGTGCTGCCTGGTTATTGCTGCTGACTACGCAAGAACGCTCAACGGTTTTGCGGATGCTGTCAAGGTCGAGGACTCCTGAATGATAGATAAGAATGGCAATGTTTGTACGCACATTGTCGCACACGATTTGTGTGTAGGGTGCGGTGTGTGTGCCGGTGTTTGCCCTGCCAACAACCTGACGATGAAGTGGAACGCGGATGGATGCTACCAACCCATCGATGGTGGGCGTTGCCTATCTGGTTGCCATTTGTGCCTGGATGTGTGCCCTTTTCAAGATCATGAGGAAAATGAAAACACAATTGCTGCAGAATTATTCGGCTCAATAGATGGAATAGAGCATACTCAGGAAACAGGTTATTACTCTGGCTGCTATGTCGGTTATGCAAATGGTGGATACCGAGAGCGAGGAGCCTCAGGTGGGATAGCCAGTTGGCTGCTAGCCACACTTTTGGAACATGGTGATGTTGATCGAGTCGTGTGCGTGCGGCCCAATCCAGATACGGAGAAGCTTTTCGTATATGCTGTCCTGGACAATGCTGATGATGTACGCGGTGCGTCAAAATCAGCGTATTATCCTGTTGAGATGTCCGATGTCATCCAGGCAATCCTGCATGATGATAAACGATACGCTATAATTGGTTTGCCCTGCTTTCTTAAAGCAATGCGTTTGGCGATGGGGCGGAATGCACTATTGCGAAAGCGTGTGAGCGTGATGATTGGCCTTGTATGCGGGCATCTGAAGAGCAAGAATTTTGCACAGGCTCTCGCATTAGCCATTTCCAACAGTTCCCAACCAGCATCAATTGTATTTAGAGAAAAAGTATCAGGCAAATCGGCAGGTGACTATGCTATCAGCATAGCTTGCCCGGATGGGCACAGATGCTCCGCACCATTAGCTGAAGTAATGCCGGATACATGGTCAGGAGACCTTTTCATGTTGCGCGCTTGTGGATTCTGTGATGATGTCTTTGCAGAAGTGGCAGATGCTGTTTGTATGGATGCATGGCTCCCGTCATATACTCCTGATTGGCGCGGCACTAGCATAGTTCTTGTCAGATCGAAACAGATACAACAATTGCTGCAAGCTGGTATCGAACAGCAGAATTTATCGTTGGAACTGATTCACATTGACCAGGTTGTTGCAAGCCAGGCTGGAGTCATCGATAGGAAGCGCAGAATGCTAAGCTATCGCCTTTGGTTAGCACAAAGGACCGGCGCGGTAACCCCTGGAAAACGTATGCGACCGCAGCGACCGCAGCTAATGAAGCGGCTGTATTTGAACGTTAAAGAAGATCTCAGAGCCGCCAGCCATGTAGCTTATGGAGAAAATCAGGCTGCTATGGGGCTGCAACAACGTAATGAGCGAATGAGGTCAGCAAGACGGCGTCTAGCTTGTGCAGCATTTGCAATGAGAGTTAGAGCACTCTTACTTCGGATTCTTAGGATGGTCAGAGGAAGATGAAGCCTAAAAATTTCTTGTTTGTAGGAAACGGACCTTATACGAATCGTGGGTGTGAAGCTATAGTACGAGGAACTACGGCTATATTGGAAAAGGTGTTTTCACCCGATATACGCATATTTAATGCGTGTGGAACTCCAGAGACTGCTGAGGAAAATGCCAGAGAAGAGACTGATCCCCGCATAAAACATATACCTTTGTATGAGAAGCGCTTTTCTCTCGGTTGGTGGCGCAACAACTCTATCTCAGCGATCAGTGCCAGGCTGACTAGGAATCGACGTATTCTGAGGCCCAAAATTCTTGATGCGTACGTTGCAGATGGAACAATGGTACTTGAAGCGGGGGGAGACAATTACACACTGGACTACTGCATACCATATGAGCATATTGATATTGATCGCTATATTATGAGCAGGGGCGGCGATGTTTGTCTTTGGGGCGCATCCGTTGGTCCTTTTGATCAACAACCGCTATTCGCAGAGGAGATGTTCGCGCATTTGCGTGGCTTGAGAGCTATCACTGTGAGGGAAACAATTACAAAAGCCTATCTAGAAGCGAACGGTGTTAGCGATAATGTTTGCCTTGTTGCCGATCCAGCTTTTATGATGAAACCGAAGCAACCTGCTACCGACAAATGGGACTTGGCTATACCAGAAGGCTCAATAGGGGTGAATCTCAGCCCATTAATGTCAATGTATGTCTGTGATGGTGATATGCAAGTTTGGAGGAGGCTATGTGTCGATGTTGTAGAGCGCATAGCAATGACGACAGATCGTCCAATTGTCTTCATCCCGCACGTAATGCAGAAGCCGGATAACTGCGATTACTCGTTTCTGCTGCAAATTCGCGACGCCTTGAATAATAGAGGCATCCATAACATTATCAATGTTTCGGATCAATTGTCTGCCTCGGAATTGAAGTGGGTCATTCAAAGGCTATCATTCTTCTTGGGTGCGCGAACACATGCCACAATAGCTGCGTATTCTTGTGGCATTCCTACACTGAGCTTTGCCTACAGCGTGAAAGCGATAGGGCTTAGCCGCGATATCATGGGTAGCGATGATTATTGTATCACAGTGAATGATTTGACTGCAGAATGCGTAGCCAATAGAGTTGCGAACCTGATTGCAAATGAAGCCGCTATTCGAAGCTGCTTGGCGAACCGAATACCCGACATTGAGGCGAAATCAGTGAAGGGCGGAGAGTTTCTTGCAAAAATTCTTGCAGAATGAGCAACATGTGATCGCGATCCAAGTGAGGTAACAGACCATGAAGCTGGCTGTGTCTATTATCGTGCCTGCTTATAACGTCGAACCGTACGTGCGGGAGTGTTTGGACTCGCTCGTGCGACAGACATTAGTTTCGAAGGAGATCATTGTTGTTGACGACGGATCAACGGATAAAACCTTGGAAATTCTAAGAGAGTATGCCGGCTGTTATCCTTTTTTGACTCTGATCCATCAGTCCAACAGCGGAGCTTCTGTGGCACGAAATGCAGGCCTGCGAGCAGCAAAGGGCGATTACGTGATGTTTGTCGATGGTGATGACTTCATAGATGAATGCTCTCTTGAGTATTTTTATAGTCTGGCCATTAGGCATAACACGGACATAGTCCGAGGGAAATACTACATATACCATGAAGATACGGGGTCGGTTGACAAACATAATGACCTCCACAATATTACGAGTGTGAACACTGTGATAACAGGCCGTACCTATATCAGGGAGGCTTTAGAATCAAATCAATATGAGGTTACGCCTGTTGTAAACCTCTATCGTCGGAGCTACCTGCTGGATCACAAAATTTGGTTTCTTGAAGGCGTCACTCACGAAGATCACGAACATACATTGAAAGCTCTTGTCGAGCACCATAACAGGCTTATCCAAACAGATCGGTCGTTCTACTATTATCGAATGCGATCTACATCTGTCACCAGAACACCATCTCTGCAGAAGTGTAAAGATGTGATCAGTGTCGCCACAGCAATGGAAAAGCAGGTAGAGATATGGGACATCAATCCAGCAACCCACCGCGAATGCCTTACAGCTATTGCGATGTTGATCTATCAACTAACGAGTGTCTATGGTCGTATGCAGGCGGGTTCTGCAAATCGCAGAATCCAAGTCGACCTGCCTACTTCACTTCGAAAGATCGGTATTAGATATGCGCCAGTAAAACTGCGTTTGCGTATATTGGTGTTTGCTTATTGTCCACGGCTGTTTTGCTTATGTCATAAAGTGAAACGCCGTTCACAACAGTAACGTTCAGAGAATGTTATGACTGTATCAAATACATCGATTTTAATCCTTTCTTACAACCGAATAGAAGAGCTGAAGCAAACGATCCCGCTTGTTTTGCAGGAGATTGAGCAGGCATCTGCTGAACTCATAATTGTCGACAACGCCTCCACGGATGGAAGCGTCGAGTATTTGAGATCCGTTGCGGACAAGGGAAATATCAGGCTGATACTTAATGCCGCAAACTTGGGAGTGGCTGGAGGGCGTAACGCGGGTTATAAACTCGCGAAGGGTGATATTATCATCAATCTTGATGACGACACTTACCCTCTGCCCGGCTTATTGGAGAAAACGGCTGCTGCGTTCGCACGTCATCCCAATGCAGGCATTCTAGCATACCGAGTGCGTCACCGTCAGACGAAGGACGATCAGAATCCTCACGGTGAGCATGAGTGCGAAGTGGCAAACTTCCATGGCGCCGGGCATGCATTTCGTAAGTCGGTGTTCTTAAAAGCGGGTTACCTCGATGAGCGTTGCTCATTTGGAGGCGAAGAACTTGAGATGTCGATTCGTGCACGCGCCGCTGGTTATACTGTGCTGTATCTCCCGGATATTGTAGTTGAACATAATTCATTTCCCAGGCCGGGTGGAGTCGGAGTTGACCGACGGATCCAGTGGAGATATAACTATACACGTGTTCTCCACAAATACTTCCCTGCAAAGACGGCTGCACTCTTCAGTTGGCGACTTGGATTTCGTGATTTTGTGTTTGGATTTAGATTCGGCTTGCGCCCGTGGATGCGGTTATGGAACGAATCGCTGCGAGGCCGACGGGAGGGTTTGCAGGAATACACCCCTCTTTCGAAAGATATAATGCATTTCTATATGAACCCATCTCTCCGTCCGGAGTATGGCAACGTACCGCTGATCTGGAAGCTCAGTGGTTGTTTAGGGTGGCAACACAAATATAATGAGACAGGTTTAACGGAACCATCTGAAGGTGTTGGGAGATAGTTTGATGTTATGCGATGTTACTGCCCTAAAGAGGCTCCCTGTGCGCCGTATAATGGCGATATATTTAATGGCTATTGTTGCATATACGGTGTTAATACAGCTGCCTGAACTGCGTGAGGCGACAGCGAGCCGTTTCGCCTTATTAGGTTTTTGGGTTATTGCGTTGCTTATCTGTGCTTTGGTTGCCAAGATCCGACGGAGCCTGGTATTCACCGGGTTATTGACCTGTGTGCTTGCATTCGATTGCTACTCAATTTTACTCGAGATAATCAAGGACTCTGGATACACCATAAGCCCATTATTTTACAACATCAACCTGACACTTCTCTTTTTGCTTGTAGGATATCTCGTGTCAACGTTGATCACTCCGCTCGTAATGCTGCGCATATGTAAAACATATGCGTTGGCGGTATTGGTAATTACACCTTATTTCATAAAAAACTACTTTAGCCTACAGCATATATTTACTTCTAAAAATTCACTGGGCCCAATTATAGTTTATGCAGCTATTATCGTGACTGTAATCTTTCATTTTCAGAGCAGATTAGCTAATTTTATCAAGTGGTCGGTAGTGGTTTGGTTGATTGCTTGTGTGTTTATGTTAATCAATCGAGCTTCTATAGCATCTATTGTAGTCCTTACACTCTACTACATCCTTTATTGTCTACCGACATTGAAAAAAAAGCTGATTGCCATAATAGTTCTTGTGGTCTTTTTTGGCGTCTGCCTATCAAATTCCACCATATTACAGACGCTGCAATTTGCCACTAGAATGGACTTAGTAAGCGGTGGAATGGATGAGTTTTCAAGTGGCCGCGTTACTATTTTCGACGATGTTAAGCAGCAATTTACTGATAGTCCGATAGTTGGTGTAGGACAGCTATATGTCGAAAATTTCCATTCATCAGTTTTAGTGCAAGTTGGTATCCTGGGAAGCATACCCGTTTTTCTAATCTATTTGTATCCAATTTGGTCTTTCGCACTCAACCGATACCGCGTCAACGATGATATTTTGGCACGGCTTATTGCACTGATGACAGTTCATGGTGTTGTAATTTCATGCTTCGAGGAGCAGGCTCCTTTTGGTCAAGGATCCACTTACTTCATTCTGTGGCTAATGATTGGCTATTATATTGGATATAACGCTTGTTGCCGCACTTCGCCACTTCCAGCACCCGTGGCTGTGACAGGAGAGATGAGATGATTTGCAAAACATCGCAGCAGCATCCGTCAATAATTTACATCACCAATATTCTAAGCCACCATCAGCTTCCTGTAGCACGTGAATTAGCTGATTTACTGGGTCCGTGCAATTTCTGCTTTGCTGTGATGGAACCTGTATATGAAGAACGATCTGCAATGGGTTGGCAGGGTGATAGTAAAGATGAGCCATGGATACTACGAGTTTATAAGAGCGATGCTGAGCGAGATCGGCTGTGGGAGTATCTGCGCGAATCAGATGTTGCGGTGATTGGATGCCGTGATATTGCTATGATACGATACCGAATTGCGACGGGAAAGCTAACATTCATGATGAGTGAGCGATGGTGGAAACCGCCTGTCGGTAGGTTTCGACTTTTTTACCCGAAATTCGCTGTTATGGCAGCTCAATTTCGTGCACTGAGCCATTATTCTAACTTTCACTACCTGGCTATGGGACATTATGCCGCAAATGATATGGCGTTTCTTCACATATTTAATGAGCGTATGTGGCGGTGGGGCTATTTTACAGCACCGAGTACGCATTCCTGGAAGCCAAGAACACATAAAATTCCTCGTATAATGTGGGCAGGGCGGATGCTGACCTGGAAGCGAGTAAACACTCTACTTATAGCGATCATGTGGCTCAAGGATGCTGGAATTTCGTTTAGAGCCGATATTATCGGCGATGGTCCTGTGAGAGATAACCTCATAGCGCAGCGAGATCGTTATGGGTTAGAAAACGAAGTCACATTCCATCACTCTATGAAAGCTGACGATGTGCGAAAGCGGATGCGTGAGTGTGATATCTATGTGCTTCCTAGTAATGGTGCTGAAGGATGGGGAGCAGTCGTGAATGAAGCTATGTCAGAAGGTTGCCTTGTGATTGCCTGCCGGGAAGCTGGCTCAGCTAGAGTTTTGATTCGGGATGGCACTAACGGTCTGCTCTTCCAAGAAGATGACGACAAACAATTGTCGAAATTGCTTATCAATGCATTAACGGATGTATGCTGGCGAAACAAACTGGCTATGGAAAGCTGCAGGACCATCAATGAGCTTTGGTGCCCATCTGTTGCGGCACAGAGGCTGGTAACACTTAGCGAAGGGCTGATGGGCATATCGGATATGCCTAACTACGAAGAGGGACCATGCAGCAAGATACTGTTATGATTTCTGATATGCTAAAACAATCGGATGGAATGATATGCTTCGAGAGTTGAAAATTCTGCACTTGATACCTTCAGTAGGTCGTGAATCATTTGGATTAGGACCCGTAGCGTTGAATCTTGCTTTGGAGCAAATGCGCCTGGGGTGTGTAGTGCAGATATGGTCTCTCGATACGCCGGAAGATAGGCAGTGGGCTTCGGAAAACAGCGGATTTCCTGTTGATCTGATCAAAGTGTTTCCAACACGCGGCCCCAGGCGTTGGGGATATTCCCCTGCGCTAGAGCATGCTATCACCGGACTTTATGGTACAGCGTTCGATGTCATTCACCAACATGGTATCTGGACAGCAATATCTCGCGCAACATGTGCGTGGAGAAAAGAAACATCAAAACCCACATGTATCGTGCCGCATGGGTCGCTGAAACCATGGTGCTTAAAAAAGTCAACTATTAAGAAGAAGATAGCTATGGTGGGTTACGAGAATCGCAATTTCAAAGACGCAGCATGCTTTCATGTCCTTTCGGCAACAGAGATGCAGGATTGCAGGGATTTTGGATTACATAACGATATGGCTATCATTGAAAATGGGGTTAGTTGGTCGTGGCTTAACGCTGTTGGTGACGGTAATCGTTTTCGAAACAATCATAATATCGATATAGACAAGCCGATTGTTCTTTTCTTGTCGCGAATAACACCTATAAAAGGGCTCCCGATGCTCTTCGAGGTGCTGAAACAGCTTGAACATCAGGTCAAAGGCTGGTTATTTTTAATAGGCGGTGTAGATGAGTTTAATCATCAAGCCGAATGCCAGCAACTGGTTAATGCATACGGTCTGTCATCTATTGTGCGCTTCATTGGCCCATTATTCGACGATGACAAAGTAGATGCATTTGCAGCCGCAGATTTATTTATACTTCCATCATATAGTGAAGGTGCTCCTATTGTGGTGCTTGAGGCGCTAGCTGCTGGAGTTCCGGTAGTGACTACAAAAGCATCACCATGGAGCGATCTCATAAAGTTCCAATGTGGCTGGTGGACCGATATCTCATCCGAAGGGATAGCTCAAGCAATTAAAGAAGCTACAGAAAAGACACGAGAAGAATTATCTGCAATGGGAGAGAACGGAAAACAATTAGTTTCGCATAAGTATATGTGGCAGCAATCTGCCGAAAAGACTATTGCACTCTACAACTGGCTACTTAGCAGATCTTGCCAGCCTGATTTTGTATGTAATGAATGAACAGCCAAAAGGGATTTGAAATGAAAGTTCTAATAACCGGAGGGGCCGGGTTTATCGGCTCGAATATCGTTAGTAAGCTCGTCGAGGACGGGCATGAAGTTACGGTGCTGGACAATCTCATGTCCGGTTATCGGTGCAACCTGGACCCGTTCCCGAATATCAGGTTCATTGAGGGTGACGTGCGTGATGAAGACGCAGTGGCCAGGGCGATCAAGGGAGCGGAGGTGGTTTTTCACCTCGCGGCATCGGTCGGTAACAAGCGTTCGATAGACTTTCCGATTATTGACGCCGAGATCAATGTTATCGGCACGCTTCGGGTGTTGGAGGCGGCGCGCAGGGAAGGCGTAAGGAAGATTGTTACGTCATCGTCGGCGGGGATATTCGGTGAGCTCAAAACTCTGCCGATTAAAGAAGACCATCCCGTGGAGCCGGACTCCCCATATGGAGCTACCAAGCTGTGTAAGGAGAAGGAGTGCCTGGCGTATGCTAAGCTCTATGATATCGAAGCCGTCTGTCTTAGGTACTTTAATGTCTATGGTCCTAACCAGCGGTTTGATGCTTATGGCAATGTGATTCCGATATTTGCGTTCCAAATGCTCAGGGGCGAGACGCTTACCATCTTTGGAGATGGCGATCAGACACGTGACTTTATCAATGTGCGGGATGTAGTCCAGGCTAACCTCAAGGCAGCCCAAGCGCATGGG
>JAJFTD010000018.1 GCA_021373255.1 bacterium | reverse complement strand
CGACCGCGCTCGTCGGTTATCAACACCGGCACAAACGACCCGTTCGCCACCATTGCGCCTAATTCCAGCATTTCGTCACGTATGCGTTCAGGCGAAACGACATCGTCCACACTGCTTCGCGTGATGATCTCATCCGCCAGGAACGGGCCGAACCCGCTGAATGTGTTCATCAGCCACTGTCTTACTGCGGCGCGATCTGTTCTCTCGCGGAGTGGCGATTCCCAAAGCTGATCAAATATCTCATTCGTAAGCGTACGCGGGTCTACCTTCGGAGCACCCGGCGGCGGCGCATATTCGCGGCCGGGCAGAATCTGTCTCACACGGCTGATCGATGACCCAACGTGCTTGATAGCGCCAAGGATTTTATCCTCGCTATCCGTGAGAATAAGGTTCGAGTGCTTACCCATAACCTCGAATATGAGTGTGACGCGGGTGCCATCGGGATACTGCAGGTGCGCTTTCATGATCCTGTCCATCCCAACCTGCTCGAACTCTACCACATAAGCTCCCTGTGCATACTTTCTCATCAGCATGCAAAAGTTCGGTGGTTCCTGCGGCACGGAGTCCTCGGAGGTGGCAAGATAAACGCGTGGGAAGCGCGCATCCACTGAGAAGAATAACAAATAGGTGTGGCCAGGCGCACGGATTTCAAGTGTGATATCCGTGTCATTATGCTGGCGAATCTTCTGGACCTTGCCACCAATAATTCTATGGTTAAGCTCAGCGACCACCGCCGCGAGCGTGAATCCGTCGTATGTCATATCACAAATAGTATATCAGAAAGTGTTAGCAAGAAGGGACTTAATCGCGACAGCGTAAAATGGGTCAGAAGGTCACAAGGTTAGAAAGTCGAAGTGATAACGCAAGTTGTTTCGGGAAACCCTTTTCCCGAAACCGCCCCTCGGGCAACAGTGGTTCTGAAAGAACTGCGAGAGCCGGACGCACAACGTGAACGTAACTAAACGACGCAAGACTCATGACGCAAGACGCAAGACCTATTTCTTAGAAACCCATTCCCTGTAACGCGTGGGGTAGAACCTCCATAATTCCTCTGCGGCTAATTTTATGCCGATCCTCGGACGCGCTATTACATCTCCAATGTCCGTCTGATCATCAAGCACGTACAGTCGATTACCAAGTAGATCTTCGCCGTTGAGTTCCGCACCGATTCCCAGGGCTTGGGTGAGCTTTCCTGGGCCGCTGCAGAGATCGTGGATGCGCTCACGGTTCCGGTTGCGTTTCATTATCTCGATCCCTTCCAGCGGTTCGAGTGCTCTTATCAGCACAGCTTCCGGCACCCCGCCGGGCTGTGTCACGAAGTTGATGCAGTAGTGGAACCCATAGGTAAAGTAGACATATGCGTGTCCCGGTTCGCCGAACATCACCTCGTTGCGCTTGGTTTTGCCCCGGCTGGCGTGGCAGGCGGGGTCGTCACTCAGATAGGCTTCAGTTTCTACTATCCGCCCAGCCAGTATGCCTTCACTAGTCTGATGCACGAGGATTTTGCCCAGGCAACTCTTCGCCACTGCCAATGTATCGTGCAGGTAAAACTCCCGCTCCAGTTTATCGAGTTGATTCAGGTCATTCATTATGGTTACCATTCATCTTTAGCAGTGGTGATTCCTTCGCATTAGCACGTGCTCACATCCCAAGTTTACGCTCAGCAAGCGGGGGGTAACCATTCAACAATCCACATTATTCGTCAAAGGTGGATAATGTGGGTTGGATGACCTGTTTGACGGAGGGACCACATTATATGGTCACGCAAGGCGATCGAGATATTGAGGAAAGACTCACAAGGGCGCTGAGTAAAGATTCCAGAATAGACCTCAGCGAGATCACCGTGCGAGTGGATGAGGGTGTCGTCTATCTGACCGGCACAGTTGACAGTGCGGCTGAAAGACAGGCTGCTCAAGAAGATATATATGCAGCCGCATCTGTAAGGCAAGTGGTGGACCAACTTCGGTTGAGGAACTATATTGAGCGCACCGATGAAGAACTGCGTGAGTCTGTAAAACAGGTTTTGGTGCGTGATATTGATCTTGATGCCCGTCCAATCTCAGTAGAAGCCAGTAATGGTGTGGTGATCTTGAGTGGTTGCGTGGCATCTTATGCTCAGAAATCGGAAGCAGAGACTATTGCTTGGTGGACCCCGGGCGTTACCGATGTGGTGAGCCACCTGGAAGTCGATAGTATACCGGAGCCGATTGACGAGTTGGAATTCTAAAAGTCAGGAGCGGCTATGGCTATTCTTCGGTTCTTAACTGAATTGGGAACTGTCGTGGCCGCTCTTGTCATTGTCCTGGACCCACTAGCCATTCTTCCCATTCTAATTACAGTAAACTCACGTGTAGAAGCCGGTGAGCGGCATGGACTCGGCTTGCGAGTGATAGCCGGAGCCACCATCCTGCTCCTGTTCTTCACAATTACCGGCACCTATGTCCTGGAGCTGTTCGGTGTAACTATTAACGATCTTCGCATAGGTGGCGGACTTTTGCTGATTGTTATTGCTCTCAACCTGGTGATCGAAGGCAGAATCAGCTCCGGCCAGGGGCAGGAATACAGGGCCGCGGTTGTCCCATTGATTTCACCTCTTCTGATCGGTCCTGGAGCGATTACTGCATCGATAGTCCTCGCTGGAATTCATGGGGTGTGGCTTACTGCTTTAGCAGGAGTTATTGCCATGTTTATCTGCTATCTTGTCTTTACAGCCTCTCGTTTCATCTACCGGCTGATCGGCGATGCCGGTGCGGCGCTGTTCAGCAGGATAATGGGCGTGTTCATTGCCACCATTGGTGTCAGTTATATGCGGACTGGAATAGTAGATTTGATACAAAAGTAGGTTATTGCCCGCTTAATAGCTAAGTAGAATTGTAGTATTAATTGTATGCTTTTCCGCAGTGGGTGCTTTTTGAGCGATATACTAACTGTAGTGTTGGATACAAACGTGTTTGTCGCGGCGTATTGGGCGAGGTCTAGTGCTTCGGCGCGACTGGTGCAAGCATGCATTGATGGTTACATCCGCGCGTTCTATTCACCTGAAGTGAAGCGGGAAGTGATGCATGTATTGCAAACTGTTAAAGTGTCTCAGCAATATCTCGATCTTATGGAGTGTTTCTGGCAGAGTGCAGTGGCAGTTGATGGAGTCTCTGTAGCCCCCTTGCGTAGTCCAGATCCGGATGATCAGAAGTTTTTGGAGGCTGCAGCTGGAGGAGGAGTTGATTACCTTGTGACAAATGACGATCACCTTTTAGGTATTGGTTATGTAGGCCGAACCGAAATACTCAAACCTGTGTCAATACTCAGGGTGATCGGGCTATAGATACGTGAGTTTATATACAAAACGGTTTGACATACAGCCGTAATAGTGTTATTATTATGAATATGATGCAGCGTTTTATGTCTGCTTGGGGTAGCGAAGTTTTATGAACCGATTGGAGCGAACCCGGGAGAGTGCGGTAGAAAACCAGCATATGCATGATCCCGAACATGTAACTATAACTGATGTTATGACTAAAGACCAGCTTATGGACATCTCGCGCGCGTTCCGGCTGGGTGGGCAGGCGTCTGCAGGAATCTTTGTCTTCGGCGACGCTTGCATTACGCTTGTTGATGAATTTTATGGCGAGGCAGCACCAGAGCATCCGGTTGAAATACTTGAAGTAGCAGAAGTTGTTCACAACACTGCCGAGCCATACAGGATGATAGCTCCTAATGGAGCGCCTGTCTATGGACAACCCATCTGGTTGCACTACGAGGGCAAATCCTACCTCAAAGGCTGCTTTGCCGGCATTCCCACCAAGGTTGTATATGAAGATCCTGCCGCAGTGCTGGATGTGGCTAAACTTGTCGCTGATACCATTTCGGACAGAGTTTCAGCAGGCTACATTTCGCAGATCGAGCGCCACAGAGGTGATCTGCTGGAGCAGATGCTGAAACAGAATAATGATCCTCTTGCTGATGTTATAAACAGAATGAGTGCCGGTTTATTGCTGATTAACCGCGACATGAATATCATCTGGCATAATACTGTTGCAGCCCGCGATACAGGAAATGAGAGCCTTGTTGGGAAAAAATGTTTTAAGTATATCCATCGGCACGATAAGATCTGCGACGACTGCCTTGTGAAGCAGACATTCGAGTCAGGCCGGGCACAGAGCGGTAGCATCTCTGCCGTTCTTCGTGGGGAGGCCGCTTACCTTAATATTGTTACGACCCCGGTATTCGATGATAAAGGCAACATTACCCAGGTTCTTGAAGTTGTACACAACATTACCGATGTGCGGCGCAGCCAGCACGAACTCGCTCACTATAAGCGCTTGGTTAACAGTTCCGATGATTTTATGGCTATCATGGATCAAGACAAAAAAATCATCGCTGTAAACCGAAAGATCATTGATGAGCTTGGCTATAGCGAATCAGAGATCATTGGCCAATATGGAAAATTTATTATCGCAGATAATGATTGCTATAAAGCTCAAGCAATGAGTGATGTATTGTCTGAAGTCGGCATGGCGATAGATTCTTTGCACTTCCAGAGACGGGATGGCAGCACAATTCCTGTTCAGCTTTTTGCAAGTTATGATAACAAAAACGACGTGTTTGAAGTGATTGCACGGGATATGTCGGAGCGTCTTGCTATGGAGCAGCAGATTAAAGATCGTTCTGCCGAACTACAAGAGCAGAACAAAAGAGTCACAGCAGCAATCGAAGAAAGGGACCGGTTCTTCCGCAGCGTTTCGCATGAACTCCGGACCCCACTCACGTCCGTCATAGGTTTTGCAGAACTCTTGCTTGAGGACACTGATGAGCCATTATCGGATCGCCAGAAAGCTCAGCTAAATAGGGTAGTGGGCAATTCGCACAAGCTGTTGGGAATGGTGAACGATCTTCTGGACCTCAGCAAACTTGAAGCGGGACGAATTCAGATTGAACCGGCTGATGTTGACCTGAGAGAGTTTCTTGAGCAGGTGGCTAACAATATGATGCCCTTAGCCAATAACAAGAAGCTCACAATTGACGTTCGAGTAGATATTGACCAGCCGGTAGTGACGACTGACGAGCAGAAGCTTGGCCAGGTTATTGTGAACCTGCTTTCAAATGCAATTAAGTTCACCCAGTCCGGTGGTGTAACTGTGTCGGCGTCTGGGAATGAGAATGAGGTGTTCATATCTGTTGCGGACACAGGCGTGGGCATTTCTGAAGATGAAATAGAGGACATTTTTAAGGAGTTCTACCAAAACCGGAAGCAGGGTGCTGGGAAGTTAGGCACCGGTTTGGGATTAAGCATAGCACGTAAACTTACCACTGCGCTGGGTGGGCGATTGGAAGTCAACAGCCGGTTGGGTGAAGGCTCCACATTTACCATGTCGCTGCCGGTTCGTTTTACTGACGAAGACGCCGAGCCGATAGCAATCTGATACCTTTAACCTGTTCACATAAATCCAGCGGGCTGGTATAATTTTGTTATGTACCGTATTGATCATATCCACGCACGTTGTATAGAAATTCCTCTGCAAGAGGTGTTTGAGACTTCACAGCGCAGAGCGACATCATCCCCCATTGTTGTTGTTGAGCTTAAAGCCGGAGAGGTGACTGGCTATGGAGAAGCGACCCCAGTCAGATATGTAACCGGTGAGAATGTGACCACGGTGGTCCATGATATCGCAACGGCCGCCGATGCCCTGGAGGGCGCCCAGCTTAATGAGTTCAGGCTGTCTTCCAAGAAACTTGCCGAAGTGCTGCCTTATGGTAAATCGGCGCGAGCCGGAGTCGAGATGGCGATTTTCGACGCATTCTGCAAGAGTCTCGGCATTCCACTTTATGCATTTCTAGGTGGCGCTCCGCTGCGCATCGAGACCGATGTCACTATTCCCATCTGTCCACCGGATAGAGCCCGCGAAAGGGCCGCCGAGATGGCTGCAAAGGGATTCAAGCTGTTTAAGGTTAAAGTGGGCAAGGACGAAAATGACGATATAGCCCGAGTGATCGCTATTAACGATGGTGCGCCCGGCTGTTCATTCATTATCGATGCCAACCAAGGGTTCAGGCCTTCTCAAGCCGTCGAGTTCGTTAAGACACTTGTTGATTGCGGCTTGAAGATTCGTGCGTTCGAGCAGCCTGTTGATGCTATTGATCTTGAGGGTATGCGCTACGTTACCGAGCATGCCGGGGTTCCGGTTTTCGCTGATGAGTCCGCGCAGACACCTGCGGATGTGATCGAGTTGATACGTTACCGGGCTGCATCCGGGGTGAATGTGAAGATACAGAAGTCGGGAATGGTGGGTGCGTTGGAAATCAAATCCATTTGTTCAGCGGCTGGTATGGAGCTTATGTTTGGGTGCATGCTTGAATCGCGGATCGGCCAGTCAGCCGCAGTGCATATTGGCTGCGCCACAAGCGCTTTCTCGGTGTTCGATCTGGATTCGGACCTCTTATTGGATGAACAGCCAGTTACCGGTGGCGCTGAGAGACGCGGACCCGTCCTGAAAGTTCCTGACCGCCCCGGTTTGGGATGCGATATACCTGAGGGTGCGCTCAAAGATTTCGGTAAATCAGATTAGGGCTATTCAGACGTAGTATAGGGATCGCCGCCGGGGTGGGGGCTGCCGCCGGACCTGGGGGCCTGTTCAAAAAACGCCTTCTGTTGTTTGCGGGTCTCGCCGCGCCTGTCGCCGAGGGAGTAAACCTTTATGGCCGCGTGTGGCTGGATGGGGCAAGCATTCTCACATATCCCGCACCCAACGCACTTGTGTTCCTCGACGAATGGGCGTCTGACTCCGTCCACTTCTTTCCAGTGCAGCGCATGATACGAACAATGCTCGTCACAAACCAAACATTGCCTGTTTGAGTTCCACGCGATACACTGCGACCTGTCGATGACTGCTCTTCCAATGTAAATGTGTGCCTTTTCCGAGATATCAAATGGCTGAATAGCCTGGCTTGGACAGACCTTTGAGCAGAGATTGCACTGCTGCGTGCATTCGCCCATCCTCGGCACCAGCACCGGGCTCCACAGTCCTTCGAGTCCGGCTTCTGTGAGCGCCGGTTGGAGGCCGTTCGTTGGGCAGATTTTCATGCATTCGCTGCATCTCACGCATCGGTCTACAAACTCGTCCTCAGGCAATGCTCCAGGCGGGCGGATCAACTGTGCGCTGGATACTTTAACTCTGCCGGTGCGGTCTGTCTTTGCATCTGCATTAGTCTTACCCAAAACTGCCGCAAGTGCACCAATACCGAACGCCTGCAAGGTTCTCCTGCGATTCAAATCCAGCTCGCCATGATATCCCTCTGTCCGTATTGTCGGCACAATAGTGGTGCTTTGCTTAGGGCAAACTCCGGTGCAGGAATAACAATACACACATTCCGGCGCCCTGTAATCGGTCGGGTTTTCCATAATTGCGCCCATTTTACAATCAGGGACGCATTTACCGCAGTGGGCACAATCCGACTTCACAACCCTCTTGATCAGCGAGAATCGTGAGAGCAGCCCAAGCAGCGCCCCGAGTGGACATAGGTTGCGGCACCAGAACCGCCTGCTCAGCGAATTAGCTGCAAGTATTGCGATAAATATTACCGCTGCGAAGAAGTTGAGCCTGTAGAAATATTGCACGTCGCTGGGGATGTAGGAGTTGTGTGAGATGAACGGCAAGTGCTCGCTCACAAAATCCAGCCCCCCAAGCGACTGTGAGGTGAGCTGCACAATGGGGAAGAGCGCCAGTGTAAACGCGCGCGTGATGATGGTTATCGGGTCAAGTAAGAACGCGAGCTGCGACCCAAACGCCGCCGCAACCAATACTCCCAGCAGAACATAATACTTGGTCCGCCAAACCTGCCGCACCCCTGTGCATCCTGGCTTTCGCTTTCTGAAGAACACTGCGTCGGTGACGTCCAGAGCGGTTCCCAGCGGACAGAGCCACCCACAGAAGAACCTTCCGGCAAAGATGCTGAGGAGCACTATAGGAAGCGCGTAGATCAGCAGAGCGTGTATTACCTTGCGTGCGGCGACCATCGTTGTGATTCCCACCAGGGGGTCAATCTTGAAGAACAGGTCTATGGGCGCACGCGATTTCAGCACCGTCCCCTGAGCGGCAAAGTCATATTTACCTATAGTAAGCAAGAACAAGCCTGTAAATACAGCGAATGCAATTACCTGCACCACGCGGCGCAGATTCGTCATACTTGCTAGTTTGTTGCTATGTAAGTGCTTATTCATTTCAAAAACGGTTGTGCGTTAATGCGTCTTGCGTTATGCGTTGTGCGTCCGGCGGCTTCGGCAGCTTCGCAGTCCGAAGCAACTTACAATATCTCTTTGTCTCTTTTCGCCCTTTCGCGCTGTCGCGATTAAGTCCCTTCTCGCCAAACTAAACGATCATCCAATTCACGCTGTCTTCCAGCCCGCCGGGGCGGTTTCTTAGCAGCCAGGTCTTACGGTGTGCTTTTTTTATAGAATCGACCTCGGAGTCGGCGACTTTTGCTCCGCCGAGGCGCATCTTGCCCACTTTCGCAGATAGACGCATAAGATCAAATACGAACCCAATCTCGTGCCTGACTATTCCGGCATCGGGGCAGACCATTTGCTCGCCTTTGAGTGCTGCTTCGATCTCGTCCAGCCGCCGTTCCATCTCGTCGAACTCGCTGATTTCTATTTCATCCAATACTTTGTCCGGGTCCCCTTTTGTGAACAACGCCTGCCACGGTATCGAACAGTTGGCTGTCTTTTTGCTAAACGCCTGGTAAACATTACCGAGGTCGTAGAATGCTTTGCCTATCTTGAATGTAGGGTCGCCGAATGCGTGCAGCGACAAGCTCTCTGCCATGTTTTTGTGCAGATCAGGCTTTGCGTTCCATGATGCCATAGCACCGGCGAGGAATCCGAGATAGCACACCGGAAGCGGGTCCCAGTGTCCATGGTCACCCCACGCTGTGTTGAGCATTCCTATAGCTTCACGCTTAACGGCGTTCTTTGCCGCTGAAGCGATATTGCCAATAGCGTTCTCAGTGCGGCCTGAAAGCGAGTTCCACGATGAAGTGCCTGGGCATACATAGAATGGCACACCTGACTCGCCGAACATCGCTGAATGCTCAGCAAATGGGTGATTTGCCTCGTATCCCCATTCCAATGCAATTATGTCGTTCGGAAGCTCGTGGATCAGTTCAGGGTGGTGCATGATAATGTCACCCCAGAACATCATCGTGCGGTCGTGTTTGGTCACCAGCTTATGGATCTCTATCAGGAAGTCCAGGTAAACACGCCCAGTGCCTCGCTTTTCACATAGGCTCTTGCTTCGCCCGTAGCCGAGGTCCATTGTCTCGTCACAGCCTACATTGAACAAGCTGCTGGTGAAATGAGGCAACAGTTCGTCATAGAGCCCGGCAACGAATGGTACGCTGCGTTTATCAGCAGGAGATATACTAAACGGCTCGGGCCTGTAGCCCCACGAGGTTTCACCGCCGTTAGGCAACTCAGCCATCGTGTTATATTCTTCAAGCTTCAGCCAGCGATCCATATGCCCGAATGAGTTCTGATTCGGCACCAATTCTATAAACCGATCACGGCAGTATGCATCTAAATCCATTATCTGCTCAGCGGTCATTGGGTCCGCGTGCTCCCATACCTTGGGGTGGGCGAGGTAGGCGAATGTGTGCTCAGTGTAGAGCTGGAACTGGTTGATTTTCCATTCTGCCAGCAAGTCAACAAACCTGTATAAAGTCTGCATCGTTGGGACCTTATCGCGGCTGATATCGAGCATAACGCCACGATCCGAGAGGTCGGGCCAATCGCTTATGGCGAGACAGGGTATCTCGTTCTCGAATTGCCTGACGATTTGCTTGAGCGTACACGCTCCATAAAACGCACCTGCCGGTGTGGATGATATAATCTCGATTCGCTCCGGTTTGATATTGAGCTTGTAGCCCTCAGCCGGGACAGTGCCGAACTCATCCAGCTTGATCACCAACCCGACCTGCTCCTTGGGTGCCTTGGGGCTGGCGGTAATTTGCCAATCAAGGCCGGTCTGCCGTGCGGCTCCCATAATACACTGAGGCGCCTCTGATACAAGTTGAATATAGCTCTTGCCGGAAGTGTTCAACACCCCGTCCTTAAGCGAAATTTTCTTTGGATACGGTGCGAGATACAGGTTTGTGCTGCTCATTTTTTACTCCCTATTGCTGGTTAGCCGACTCTCTTTATGCTGATCTTGCTCAAGTCCATTTCGCCAACGCCAAGCTCACTTGCCAGCTTAATAAATCCCACATCTCCGGGCTTCAAGCCGAACAGTGTTGCACCGTAGGCGTCCACAGCTACGGGGTCCGCTCCGGCGATCACCTGGTTCACGTTTTTTGTATTGCCGGGACCTTTGGGGCCGTTTGTGAGCAGGATCTTGTTTGCATCGAGCACGGTGAGGTCCGGCCGGATAGCGGTTATGTAGTCGACAATGCACTGGTCCAGCGACTCAGACTGATGCCACGCCTGCCTGTCCCAAATGCACCCCATAAGATTCTTCATTCCCAAGGTCAGTTTGGTGGACGAATGGCTCTTGGCGATAGGCACATTGATAAACACATCAGCCTTGAGGATGTCCTTTATGCAGGTATCATTCTTTATCAACTTGCCTTTGGGAATGGATATAGTGCGATAATCCGACTCATTTTGCGCCGCGCGCACCTCTGCTCCCGCAGCTTCAGCCGCAGGGCCGATACCTGTGAATGATAGTAAGGCTTCGGCGGGTTTATCGATCACATGCTCCAGCACCATCACCTTGCTCGCCCCAGCTTCTTTACACATCTTCACGAGTTCGGAGACAACATGCGGATTGGTAGTCGCGGCGGCGTCAGGTGGGCGGTTCCACGCGATGTTCGGCTTGATAACCACCACATCTCCCTCGCGCACCAGCTTCTTCATTCCACCAAGTGCATCAACAGCCGCGCGCGTGTTCTTTGCTGGGTCTTTTCCCGAGGCCACTGCAAGGTTCTTCACATCCAGTCTGGATGTGTGCGGTTTCACCGATTCAAGCGCCCCAGCCTCGTTCTTGCTGCATCCAGTAACCAGCGCCGCGCCGAGCCCGGCTGCCGCTCCGATAAATTCACGCCTGCTTAATTTCCGCATTGTTCACCTTCTTCTTTGCGGCGGCACACGCCACACATAAACCATCTTTGCGTTTGTGGGGTCCACGCCATGGACCAAAATAATGGGCGTGACAAAGTATGCGCTTGCACTCCGGGCACGCGTGCCCCGTGCTTAGCTCCACACCGCACTGGTCACAAAAAAATGGCATCACCCTGCGTTCTGTCAACTTCACAACCCGAAATTACTTCCTTACTACGTTCTTCTCCACCACTCCCAGAAACGCCTTCACATCCTGGCGAGCTTTATCGGGTAAATAGAATGCGGATATCGTGGTGAAATACTTGCCTTTAACGCCGTAGGCCATGACACTGGGTTTAGTTACGATAAAACTTGCGCCGCCTTTGCTCTTAGTGAGGCTCTTCACTTTATTTTCCTTTTGCCAATACTTGAGGAAATCCATCGCGGCCTTGTCCGACTTCATCGTGTGGACTGTCACTTCCACGTAGTCACTCTTGCGCTGATACATCCGCCGTGCCGCATCGATGACGCCATTCTTAGTATAAAGCTCATAGCCACCGTCGTAGATGTTCGTGAGCCCCTCGCCCTTACCATACTGCAGCGAGCCAGGCATTACTTTAAAGCCTTTAACGGCGTTATCTTTGGGAAGAAGCTGCTGCACTCCCGGCGTGGCAGCGGCGTTGGCGAGACCCAGGCAGACCATTATCAGAATGCAAGTGGCAATTATAACTCTTCTCATAACTTCGCCCCCAGCGTTCAAATCTGCCTATATGATAACAGAGAAATGGGATTGTGTGGACGAGGTCAGAGTTTTTCTGCTATCTCTCGCGAAATCTTGATTGGTTCCCCGGTGCGGGGGTCGCGCCGGAACCAGAACTCGCGGCCTTCCTTTGTCCGCAGGCATACCACAGTTGCGTTCGCATTCCGGCTAAAGTAGTCCCACGCGGCCGTCGATAACTTCATCTTGGCAGGCTTTTCTACTGTCTCCATCAGCTAACCTCATTCAACGATAGCTACTGCCAGTGTTCCCTGATCACAGGGTGGGGTAACCTGTCAACGCATCTGTGCAAGATCACCGTTATCGTCAAATTTGGCCACCATGTCTATGAAGTCAGTGCTCCTGAGGTCATACTCCAGTCTGTAGCGGATGTGCCATTTCAGCATCAACCCAAGATCACGCAGTGCAGCCGGGGGGAATTTGAGGTCTTTGATCTTCTGTGGTTCGATATTCCTGAGAGCTCGCGCATAGGTGGTCGCCGCTCCCGGAACCCAGATTGCATCGGCGGGCGGAACGCCGCACTCGGGGCAGACAATTCCACCCAACGCGGGGCTGAATGCTACCTTCTCACGCCCGATAGGCTTGTCACACCTCAAGCACCTATCAAAATGAGGTTCGTAACCGAGGTCGATGAGCAGTTGAAGCTCAAAGTAACGCGCTGTAATCTCCGGGTCAGCGCCGCTCTCAAGGACATAAAGCGAACTCAGGAGCGTGTCGAACAGCTCCGGGTTAGGTTGGCGCTCGTCCACAAAACTGCTCAGCAGCTCAAGCAGGTATATGCCGTAGGCCACCGTGCTGATGTTTTGTTTGATACCCGTGAACGACTCTCTGATCTCAGCCTGTGTCAGCACATCGATATCGCGTCCAGTGGACAGGAACAGCCTGGCATAGGTCAGCGGTTCGCTGGCTCCCGCCAGTTTGCTGCCCGGTCGCCGCGCGCCCTTTGCCACCGCCGAAAGTTTGCCCTGCTCACGGGCGTATATAGTTATGATCCTGTCTTTCTCTCCAAGGTCGATCCTGCGTAGCACTATCGAATCCGCGCAATAGGTTCTCATATTGTCTGTGTTATTCCTCTACTCCTATTACGCAAATTTGCCGCATCAGTGCTCCCACCATCAAATCATCAGACTAATGACTATCCCCGTCTTCGTCGCCCCGCGCTTTCGAGGTAATCTTCAGGCACGTATCCATCAACAATCGCAGCGGCGTTTGAAGTGCCGATGCGGCTCGCACCAGCATCAAGCATCTCCATTGCATTCTCCGTGGTCCGAATTCCACCAGCAGCCTTTACGCCCAGGTCTGGACCCACAACATCGCGTATAAGCCGGATATCCTCCACAGTCGCCCCGGTCGGCGCTGTGCCGGTAGAGGTCTTAATGAAATCGGCTCCCGAGTCACGTATGATCTCGCAAGCAATCTTCTTCTCATCGCTGGTCAGGTAGTGGCATTCGAGTATAAATTTAAGCACGGTGCGCTTCGCGTCCTGAGTGAGCCCAGCCATTCGGGAGGTGTCCACAAGCTCTTTGATCTCACTCTCGACTATGTTGTGCTCGCCTGACTTCAGTGCGCCGATGTTGATCACGATGTCCAACTCATTCGCGCCATTAGTAATAGCCGTGCGCGCCTCATAGAGTTTGACCGACCTGCCACTAGCCCCAAACGGGAACCCTATAACTGTGGCTATCTTGACGTCAGACTCCTGCATTGCTCGCCGCACTACCGGCAGCCAGAACGGAAACACCACCACTGAGGCGAAGTGATACCGCGTCGCCTCCTCGCAGAAGCGGATGATCTCCTCTCGTGTGGCCGAAGGCTTCAGCAGGGTCGAATCCATAAGTTTGGCAAACTGTTCCTTTGAGAACATGACCATCACCCCGTTTTTAGGTAGTGGGTTGCAGGTCAGACTTGCTGAATTATGCTACCTGCTTCCCGTTCCTTTTTTGAGTTTTTTGACGAACTCGCCAGTAAGAGCAATCGTGTCGCCTGCGGCGTGTTCGGCTATAATACTTACCAGCGCGCTTCCAACCACTGCGCCATCAGCGAACTCTGTCACCTGCGCTACGTGCTCCGGCTTTGATATCCCAAATCCAACCGCCACCGGCAGGTCTGTCGCGCCCTTGATTGTTTCTACCAGGGCCCTTACATCCGCCGGAACTTGGTCCTTTGCGCCGGTCACGCCGGTTCTGGACACGCAGTAGATAAACCCGCTAGCCATGTTCGCCGTGACTGCAATTCTATCCTTCGTGCTTGTTGGGGCAAGAAGAAATATGGTCGCAAGCCCCGTCGCATCGGCTGCACTTTTCCACTCTCCGGCTTCCTCAACGGGCAGATCGGTCAAGATTACCCCGTCTGCACCAGCCTCCGCCGCGTCCCCGGCAAACCTCTCCAATCCATACTTTTGGATCGGGTTAAAGTAAGTCATCAACACAATCGGCGCGTCGCACGTCTTTCTGATCGACTTGACCGTACTCAGCACACCTTTAACCGTGGCACCAGCCTGCAGGGCCCTAAAACTCGATGCCTGAATTGTCGGGCCATCAGCAAGCGGGTCCGAGAACGGCACACCCAGCTCGATTATATCTGCGCCGGACCTCACGACCTCGTTCACCAGGTCCTGAGTGGTGATAAAATCCGGGTCACCACAGGTTAAAAAGCATACCAGCGCCTTTTCATCGCGCGCCTTGAGATCAGCAAATTTCGCATCTATCCGGTTCATAACGATACCTCCAACGCCTTAGCTACGGTGTGGACGTCTTTATCGCCTCTGCCGGATAGACATACTACCACCGTTTCATTCTTACCCAGAGTAGGCACAAACTTCTTTGCATAAGCGAGGGCATGTGAAGATTCCAGTGCGGGGATTATTCCCTCAGTCTGTGAAAGGAGCTGAAATGCATCTAATGCCTCAATATCAGTCACGTTAACATACGTCGCGCGGCCGCTGTCCTTGAAGTAACTATGCTCAGGACCGACGCCGGGGTAGTCCAATCCCGCCGATATGGAATGTGTGAGCTGCACCTGGCCATCCTCGTTTTGAAGTAAGTAACTCATCGACCCGTGTAGAACACCGGGCGAACCCAGGCTCAGAGTGGAACAGTGACGGTCAGTATCCACACCCTCTCCCGCAGCCTCGATGCCAATCATCTTAACAGATTCGTCTTTAGCAAATGGATAAAACATCCCCATAGCGTTGCTTCCGCCGCCCACGCAGGCCATTAAATAATCCGGCAGCCGCCCTTCTTTCTGTAAGTGCTGCTCACGTGTCTCACGGCCGATCACGGACTGGAAATCGCGCACCATCATGGGGTAGGGGTGCGGGCCGACTACCGAGCCGATTATATAATGCGTGTCGGCAACGTTTGTGACCCAGTCCCGTATCGCTTCGCTGGTGGCATCTTTAAGGGTTTGAGTGCCGCTGGTGACTGGTATAACCTCAGCCCCAAGCAGCCTCATCCTGAATACGTTCAAAGCCTGCCGTTCCATATCCTCTACGCCCATATAGACGTGGCACTTGAGCCCGAATAGCGCGCATGCCGTGGCCGTGGCGACGCCATGCTGCCCCGCGCCCGTCTCGGCGATGATTCGGGGCTTGCCCATCCGCCGCGCGAGCAAGATCTGGCCCATCACATTGTTGAGTTTATGTGCTCCGGTGTGGCACAAGTCCTCGCGTTTGAGGTAGATTTTAGCCCCGCCCAGAGTCTTTGTCAGTCGCTCGGCAAAGTAAAGAGGGGTAGGGCGGCCGACGTATTCTTTGAAGTAATAGTCCAACTCTAGGACGAAATCATTATCATCCTTATACCTGTTATAAGTCTCAATCAGCTCGTCCAGCGCCGGGATCAGTATTTCGGGGACGTATCGCCCACCGTACTGCCCGAAGTGTCCCAGCTCATCCGGCAATGTCGTCTGCTTCTCGGACATTTTTTATTAGCTCCTTTACTTTACTCAAATCTTTCTTTCCAGGGCACGCCTCAACCCCGCTGCTCACATCTATCGCATAAGGCCGAACGGCCCTGATTGCGTCGCCAACATTCTCCGGCTTTAGCCCCCCGGACAAGATAATTAGCTTACCCAGCCGTTTTGCACGCACGGCGAGATCCCAGTCGAAAGTCTCCCCGGTCCCACCGGCCTGGCCCTTTTTATACGTATCAAGAAGATAGAACGCCGCCGAATTAAACTCGCCAAGCGCATCCACGCTGCCCTCGTCTTTGATCCGGGCTACGCGTATCACCCTCTCCGCACCGATCTTGCTCACGAACTCCTCGCTCTGTCCACCGTGAAGCTGCGCATAATCGAGCCTGCATTCATCTAATATTTTGAAAACCTCATCAGATTCCTCAGTGAACACCCCAACTGTTCCGACCCGGCCCTCCAGCGCTTCTACAATGCCCTTCACAATCGATGCGTTAGCTCTTCGAGGACTTTCCGCAAACACAAACCCGAGCATATCCGCCCCCATATCGGCGCAAGCCAAGGCATCCTCAACGCTCGTAATCCCGCACACTTTCACGAGAGTCATCCGATCAACTCCATGAGCTTGGCTTCAATGTCATCCTCACGCATCAACGCTTCACCAATCAGCACCGCGTCCACGCCAATCTCTCCAAGCCGGACCATATCTTCACGAGTAAATATCCCACTCTCGCTCACAATCCTGGGTCCGCCGCCGATCTTTGCGACGGCTCCATATATGCCACCTGAGGAGGGCATAGGCCGGGATACAGGCAGCCCTGCCACCAGCCTTTCGGTCGTATCTAGTGTGACCTCAAAGGTTTGCAAATTACGGTTGTTAATTCCAATGAGCGGTGCACAGATGTCCAGCGCCACTTCCATCTCGCACTCGTCATGCACCTCTACCAGCACGTGCATTCCCAATTCAGTAGCCCGGTTCATCATCTCGGTCAGCACACTCTTTTCCAGCGCCGCAACTATCAATAAGATTGCATCCGCTCCAGCAGTCCGGGCTTCGAATACCTGATACTCATCAATGATGAAATCTTTACGCAGCACCGGCAGGGAAACCGTGCGCTTCACCAGCCTGAGATAATCAAGCGATCCTTGGAAGAACTTCTCATCTGTAAGCACGGATATCGCCGACACTCCAGCGGACTTATAAGCTCGCGCTATTGCTGCCGGGTCAAAGTCGGGCCGAATCAACCCCTTGGATGGCGAAGCCTTTTTTACTTCGGCTATCACCGCAGGCAGTCCCGCCGAGTTGCGAACCAGCCGCTTTACGAAATCCAGCGGCACCGGTGCGTCCGATACCCGCGACTTTAGCTCCCGCAGTGGCGTTACAGCTTTCCGTGCAGCTACCTCGTCACGCTTCTCTGCCAGAATCTTGTCTAGAATCAATTGGCCAACTCCTGTGTAACCATTTTGAACCTATTAAGCGCGTCCATAGCAGCACCCGAGTCTATTGATTTTGCCGCCACTTCGATTCCCGCTCGCAAATCATCAGCCTTGCCCGCCACTACCAGCGCCGCCGCTGCATTCAAGAGAACTATATCGCGCTTTGGCCCGCGAGCGCCGTCCAGCACCTCGAGTAGCGCTGTTACATTATCTAATAAGCCGCCATCCCCGGCTTCCAAATCCTCCGGGGAAGCCGTGTCCAGCCCCACATCACCCGGTTGTATCGTATATGTGCGCACCTCACCGTTTTTGAGTTCACTGACTTTGGTCTCGCCAAGAGTAGATATCTCATCCAGCCCCGCCATACCGTGGAAGATCATCGCCCGTTCGGTTCCCAGGGCTTTGAGCACGTTTGCCATTTGTTCGGTAACTTCCGGCGAGAATACACCGATTATCTGCCACTTCGCCTGCGCGGGGTTGGTCATCGGGCCGAGTATGTTGAACACGGTCCTTATCCCGATTTCTTTTCGCGGGCCGACAGCGTGCCGCATCGCGGGGTGCATAGTGGGCGAGAACATAAACCCCATCCCGGCGTTGTCGATACACACCG
>JAJFTD010000172.1 GCA_021373255.1 bacterium | reverse complement strand
GCCAATAATGCAGCCATAATAGCCGGATATGTAGCATGCACGCGAGAAAACATAGTTGAATTACCTCAATTGTATGAGTGCAAAGCTGCTAAACTTGTTCCCCGAATCTCTTGGGTGCACACTTGTTTTAGCAGTATAATTAGTACGCTATGGAAAAGTATTCAGCAGATCAAGATCAGTTACTAAAAACATTTAGAAATGCATGCCACGTATTCGTTTTTACTGGAGCTGGAGTAAGCAGGGAATCAGGCTTGCCGACATTCAGGGACCTGGACGGTGAGTGGCGACAGTATGACCCCATGACTTTCGCCACAATGGAGGGTTTTCTACAGAACCCGGCGATGGTGTGGAATATGTATCGCAGCCGCCAGAAACAAATCGCCGAAGCGCAGCCTAATCCCGCACATATAACTCTTGCCAGGATGGAAGAGCATTATCCCGAATTCTTGTTGGCTACGCAGAATGTGGACGACCTTCACGAACGCGCTGGTAGCCGCAGAATGGTTAAAATCCATGGCGATGTAGGTCAAATTCGATGCATAGATTGCGGAGAAATCTATGATGCGCGTGAGTTCGAGTTACCCGACGAATTTGATGAAAATACGCTTCCGAAGTGCCCAGACTGCAGCGCATTGTGCAGGCCAAATATCGTATGGTTCGGCGAATATGTGCCCCAAGAGCCGCTAATGGCAGCCGTCAACGCCGCCTGTACGTGCGACCTGATGCTAATTATTGGTACTTCGGGTGAAGTCTCAAATGGCTACGGGCTTGCCGAATACGCTCTTGGCCACGGTGCGAAGATAGTAGAAGTAAATCCCTCCGAAGGCGCTCTCACCCACTACGCCCACTTCTGGGTTCCTGAACCCGCAGGTATCGCTCTGCCGAGGATATGGGAGATGTGCTGATTGCCATTGGTAATAAAATAGTGTTTCGTGTTTTTGGACCACGCTCAAGTTGATGTGAGCGTGGTTTTGTTTTATGTACCCCAGATCTGTGACAATCTCGATGAAGATTCTATAAACTCCCATTCTTGCAATCAACAACAATAATACATAGACTCGCCTAGTTATGCCTCATATCTCCATTATACTTGTGCTATTAGTGAATATATAGAAGGTCATGTATGTATACTTGTTGTATATTGCTCATATAGTTGTTCGTGACATTAAAGCCGAATATTGGAGGATACAATGTGGGATTTTGATCTGCCAATACTGTATATTGTGCTTTTCGGTGAAGGGTTTAGTGTTGCCCCGATGCGTATCCATGCTGATCACAAGGTTGGGATTAAATTTAGAGACGAAACAGCCAGCGAAATACCAGAACAGATGATGTTTACCTGGAATACGCAGCAGCTAATTCCTTACGATCTAAAACCTCTTCAGCTCCCAGATCCCTGGATTGTTCTCATTGTTCCAAAAGAGAGCAGCATCGAAAAGAGTAGAGAGCAAGCACGGAAGCTAAAGGAAATGGTGCTGGAGACAGATTTGGACAGAGTGCTTGCAGAGCAAGTAGAACACGCATCTGCAGGAAAAACTAGGTATCTAAAGCATAAAACCCCACTTGTTTCGACAAGTGCATTACGCGAGGATCGTAAAGTCCTTATCCTATGTGTTTGGGAAAGGATGGTATTTGATCTCTATCCTGATGTCCTTGGCTGTTTACCTGTAGAAAACCTCATATTAGATAACCAGACTATCAAAAAGGGTTTTTCTACAAACCGCTCTTATAATCTGCCTGATTCCTCTAAGGATGACTTCGATTTAATGGATTGGCATACAATGGAAGTCGTGCCAAAAGACTTTATAATATCAGACCTTGCTGAGCCGACCGTTGTTGTACGCATCCCGAAAAAATCCCATAAAGAGTTCAAAGAGATTGTTTTGAGTCTGAAGAGATGGATACTGCTTTCTGAAGGCCTCCAACAGGGAAGAATCCAATCTTTTCTCGATAAGATGTTGAAACCAAATTACATAGCACCAACAAGAGAGCGTAATCCATCAGAAAAGCGCCAGATATTAATCTTTTTAGGCACCAGCAAAATGCTTGAAGTGCAAATCGACAAATCTGCACCCTGTGATATAGTCATAAACGCTGGTCTTGACATGTTTAGACGGGAATCTATCGAGGTTGATGATGCGGGTTATATACTGGTTGAGTGGAGTTCATTGAAACCTGTTCAAGAAAGCATACTCATAGGTGATATTCCCGGTCCCGGCATAATGATAATGCTGCCTAAAAACAGTTTGGCAAATTATGATCATGAGGTTGCCAGACTTCGTATTGGAATACTGGAAGCTTTTCGAGATGAAATCGATGAACGCCTCAGGTCTTTAGGTTTTGCACCAACAAAAGATGAGGAAAAAGAAACATCTCCTCCCACTCAATCGAATCATGTCCAGGTAAAAGAACAGCCTATTCGAGGTAGTAAAGAACGTCCGTTTGAATCACCGGCAGCTATTCAGGAATATCTC
Source organism: bacterium (assembly GCA_021373255.1). Classification (GTDB taxonomy): domain Bacteria; phylum Armatimonadota; class UBA5829; order UBA5829; family UBA5829; genus UBA5829. The sequence goes on along the minus strand of JAJFTD010000172.1, from coordinate 6,207 downwards.
CAGAGTTCACATCCAGAAAGATATGTTTTCCGAGGGCAGACACAAGCCTATGATGGGCCATTACTGCCATCAGGTCTCAGAGGTAAATTTATTGAAAACTCACATAACAGTGGTATTCACAAGTTTGCTGGTATTTCAAAATTCGGAAGTGAGACTACAATTGCTACTCGAAAGGCATTAGCTGATCAGATAGTACATCAAGGTGGCTTGAAATCTGAAAACATAATTTTTAGCGCCACCCCCTGGTCGACAGATGAAAGCGACTTTCAGCAGGGATTTGAACGATTCTGGGGTAGACAAGGCCATGAGAATCTCACGGATGCCATTAAGGGTTTTAGGGGAGCTACGGTGTTGCTTCTGGACTGTTTATTAGGCATGGAAATAGGTCAAGCTCTATCTCAGCATTATGGTTTGGCATCAGCGGCTCTTGATGCATCAGAAAGTCTGGAAGTCGCACTGTTCTTTGCCACTCACAATGCACCGTTTTATGATTCTTCAGAAAAGAACGATGAACTCGGGGTGATTTACCGTTGGCCTCGCGAGGCTGTGTCAATCTCAGAGAATGTATTGATCGGGCTAGAAAGCGATGATTACGTGAGTCTGACGGAAAGTATGCGCTCATTCATTGAATCCAGCAAAGGCTTTCGAGTTCAAAACAGCAAGAAAACCGAGGAGGACTCAATCATGTCTATAAGCTCGGAAAGAAATATTAGTGCACTCAAATTTCCTAAAGGCGCGTTTTCTCAGAGCAGAATGGGCCGTCAAAAAGGAGTATTACTTTGGCCAGTCTACGAACGGGTAGATGTTCCTGCCGATAGAATCCTTGGTGATAAATACAAAGGGCGCATGGAGACTGCTGCTCTTGTTGGTGACCTGCTGAAGACGCACAACGGAGAAACATTCTACTTCCGCCATAACGGCCCTCCTGCAAATCTGGGAAGCATTGATAAATATTATCTCTGGCCTATTCAAGAAAGCCCACAGTTACGTATTGACAGCGATACTGGAATGCCTGTAGGTGTTGTAAATTATGATTTTCAGGATAAGTTCCTGGAGTTCTTATTACGATTTATAGTCAACGATGCTCCAACGCATTTTATGATAATTGAAAAGCTGGCGAAAGATTTTCCACAGTCAATTTCAGAAATAAGAATCGGTGATCAGCGGCTTATGTTGCATATGTCGGGCCGATGCGGTGTTGATCCTGGTTTTCTAGTACACCCGCGCGAGGCAGGAGCAATCGCTTATCGCCTGCTTGGAAGCAATGCCGGTGGAATTCCTTTCCCATTTAGACGTCTTATTTCGGGTGAGATGGAGCAGGAGTTTTTTACAGCGTTTAGAGACGCGGTCAGGAGCATTCACTAGCTTTTTTAATTCCTGGCAAGAGATAAAGATGGGGCAATGTACATTAAGAAGAACATTGCCCCTCACCTTGGTCTTTTCCCTGGTGAGAAAGGACCAAGGAAATTATTTATGTACTAGCTTGAGATGTTGTACCAACTCGACAACCATGTCTTGAGCTGTGCGAGTTCTGCTGAGTGGTCAGCCGACATATTCGCAATCGTCTGCGACAGTTCGGCGTGAGTCGCACGTGACTGGGCGAAATTGGACAATGCAATTGCATCCTGCAAGTGAACTACCATCGCCTGCATGTAAGCAATATCGAAGTCACGCCCGCTCAGAGACTGGAGATTGTTCAGTACTAACTGGCCCCTGGAATTAACTGGAGGTATTCGCTGAGCGCTCACGCCATACCAGTTCTGCAAGAAACTGCTGAAACGATCATTCGCACGAGTCTCTTCATCAACCAGGTTGGAAGCAAAGTCGCGCAATTCGGATCTGGACGCCTTTGTCTGCGCGAGCCTTGACCAAGAAATGGCATTGGCGTGTGCCTGAATGATCGACTGCATATAGTTCTGCTCCATATCCGAGCAGGACATAGAAGCCAGCGAGTTCAACTGAGTCCGAGCGATAGGGCTTGCCATAGCATAGCCAGGCGTAGATGTCACCACCTCGCTCGGCCCGGCTCCCGACGGGGCCATTGTCGCCTGGCTTATTGGCGGAAGTGTGCAACTACTGCTCACCGCCAGCGTGTTTTTATCTATTTTTACTATTGTGTCACCCTGGAGCATATAGATGTAACCAGAATCGACAGCAATCGGGTTTACTGGGGCCATCATGCATTGCATGCCGCCAGGTCCTGCACCGGACATCCCGTAGGCACTCTGAGTGCCCATCTGCTGCTGGCTGTAAGTCGAAGAACTCTGCATACTCGTGCCGCTTTGCACATTCATATCGCTCTGGCTGCTCGAATAGGTCTGAGAGCCACTAATGTCAGTACCCTGCGGGACCGTCTGATACTGCTGATCACTTACTGACGGACCTGTACCCTGCATACCCTGTTGGGACTGCATTTGCATATCCGACTGATTCTGCATTGTGGCCTGATTATTCATCGAAGGCCCAGTGCCTTGGATATTTCCCTGATTATACGTTGACGGCCCTGCACCTTGGATGTTTGATCCATAGCCCATTGCTGTCTGGCTGTTCATGCCGCTTGGATAACCAGCGCCCGCTATTTGGAGCGTGTTCTTGTCGAGTTTTGTAATCTGCCCTGCACGGGACACGTATATCGAGGTGTCGTCAACGGCAATTGTGCCTACCGCGCACATCTGCATTGCCATTCCTGGCTGGACCGCCTGGGCGGTACTTGGCTGTGTGACCCTTGGGCCGGCGCCGATGCTAGCCGGCTGCTGTTGCCTTGCTGCTGGTTTTGCCGCTGGTTTTGTTTTGCGCGCTCCGTTTGCCATAGCTGTGCTGCACGCAAAAACAATTATGAGCGCCACCAGCGTGATGAAGGTGATGAGTGACCTTCGCATTGATTTTCCTCCTTGAAAGTGTTTTGTGCCGCTTCCGCAGGTTTTAGGAGCCGGAGTCAGTTGACCCTCACTCCATTTCAGGTGACTTATACCCAGAAAACGTGCAAACTTGTGAACGTTAAGCAAAACAAATACGGATGCTTGGATTTGTGCTCAATATACCCGCCCTGTTGCTTGCGGCATTCGTCTATTGTGAATAATGGGATGTATTGACAGGCAAGCCTACAGGTGGTACTCTAACTAACGTATGTTCGAGTGCCAGGGAAGGACCACTGCAGATGAGTGAACTGCTGGGTAAGTTGACTGAATACGTTCGGAATTTGCCCCAGGCCGAAGTACGGGTGGTTTTGGGTGATGGTTCAGCCGACGAAGGGCACTCGGTGCTCGCCGAGGCGCAGCCCAGAAGCGGCGGCAGTGACCTTGAGGGGCGAAGCATAGATGCTGTGCCCGTTGGCGACCCTGAGTTGGGGAGGTTTACGTGCTTCATGGACGGCATGCAGCGTCCACGCGGCCCCATCTACATCACCAAACAACCGGTTCCAATCCTATATGGCTACATTGCGGCGGTGGTGCGTGTGAGGGGCTCTGACAGGCGTATGCGCACGCTAAAGGGATACCACAAAACCGACGAAGCCCTATACTTTTCCCAAGCACTTATGAGCAGCATTGGTGTTGATATCGAAGGGATTGATGCCAAAGCGGATAAGAACGATCTTTCGGAGCACCCGCTCGCGCTGGTTCAAGCCGCCAGGGATAAGATAAGCACCAGGCGCGGGAAACTTGAGTCAGATCTTGTGGCCTGTTGGCTAGCCGAATATGGCGGAGGCTGCGAGTGGCTAATGGTGGATGGATCTCTTGGAGCCGAGTGTTCAGGTAATGTGCCCGCGAATGTGGTGGGTGTCACTAAGAGCCACGCCACCCAATATTTTGAATGGCACGATCAGAAGAAGATTCTAGACCTCAACGTGGGCGAGCGTAGCGGTGTGTTTATTCCCATTATTGCCGGACGCCGCAGGCCGGTCTATAGTTGGTATCTTCGCCTGCGCCCCAACGATGGTCAGGATGTATATTTTGGTTTAGTAAGGGTGGAGGCGCAGAAGTCCCAGCGCACGCTCGATATGGCTGACGAAATCTCTCGATGGCTGTTAGCTGAGCGATGCCCTTTAAGCCTGCCGGATTTCAGATGGGACAAGATGATTTACCCGATACGGGACTGCGAACAGTATCTCAAGAGCCTCGCGCCGACTCACACAAGCCTGGATGCGATGCTAATCAAATTGTCCCGTATGATCCACAGATAAGGAGATTTGAGGATGGAGTTGGATAACCTGGTTCAAGTAGGGCGGGTTGTGGCTACAGAGGCCAAACCCAGCACCGCGTATACGTTCAACTTCTGGGCCGCGGACGACGCCAAGGTCGGCATAGGCACCCTGGTGATGGTCAAGAAAGACGATCTGGAAGTCTACGGCGTAGTTGTTGAGGGTTTCGGCTTTACCGACCTCAACTCCGCTATGCACGATTACATCGGCTCAGAGGGTGATCCAGGCGCCGACGCTCCCACACTCCGGCATGAAGTAAGGTGCTACACAGCCGCCGTGCTGCGCGTGGAACCGGAAGAACCGCTTCAGCCCGTGCCCGTCGCGCCTGTATACCTGGCTGATGACATAATAGTCCGCAACGCTCTTCGCATGGATGCTTATTGGGAGAAGAGCGGCATTCCCATTGGCCTCTACCAGAATGGTGACCTGCTCTCGCCTGTTTATCTAGACTCCGAGTTCCTCCTTGGCCCTGAGTCCGCGCATTTGAACATCACCGGCGTCTCGGGTCTTGCCACGAAGACGAGTTCTATCGAGTTTATTCTCAGAAGCGTTTTTGAGCACTTCGGAGGCCACGGCGATGACGGTATCGCGGTCGTTTGCTTTAACGTGAAAGGCCCGGATATGCTCTTCCTTGACTTCCCGGGCAAAGTCGAACCGGGCGATCCGCTTGAGGACCTATATTCTCAGCACGGAATCAACACTCTCGATGACCGTGACTGTGATCTGCATGAGAAACTGGCCATTACATGCAAGCCTTTCCCAAAAGTGCAGTATTTTGCTCCGTTCAAGGATGACAGGGTTAACCTCAACACCCTGCGCACGAATGGCGATCTCATCGGCTCTGTCACACCTCTGTCATGGGGCTTAATGGACATACTGGAGTTCACTGAAGTGGTCCTGAACCGCGACGACGTGGATGCCAAGGCTGATGCGCTTATACAATTTATCAGGCAGCGGGTGGTCGACCAGACCAGTGAGATCAGCGACGGTGGCCAGCAGTTCACAGTCCGCAACTTCCAGGACTTGAACCACTGGTTCGACATGGTCCTTCAGTGGATGGAGCAGAACAACCGCTCCGAGTGGAAGACTCACCACTACGCAACGATACGCAAGGTCTACAACCGCCTGTCCAACCTGAGCACGCGCTACAAAGGTCTAATCAGCCCGGACGAGTTCCGCTCCGACCTGCCATGGGGTGAGTTCGAAGATCGTACGGTATATGTGGTCGATGTCGCCAATGTCGACGCGCAGGCGCAGGATTTGGTCTTTACACGCATAGTGAGCCAACTCAGGCAACGGCTCGAAAAGGGTGACCTCGGTGTGAAGCACATGATAGTCGTGGTAGACGAACTAAATAAATACGCGCCATCAGACGGCCCTGACACCTACCTAAAACAGACCCTTTTGGACATCTCCGAACGAGGCCGATACTTGGGTCTGGTGCTCTTCTCCGCGCAGCAGTTCAGGAGCCAGGTGCACAAGAGAATAGTCGGCAACAGCGCCACATGCATTTACGGCCGAATGGATATGGACGAACTCGCCACCCCCGGCTACCAGGTGCTTTCGGCGGCTACCAAAGAGAAGTTGGCGACGCTATCAAAGGGCCAGTTAATGATCCGCCACCCGCACTTCAATCAGCCGATTTTCGTGAAGTTCCCCCGGCCAAACATCCTCCGCGGCCCCGATGGTATAAAGATGTTCCCTCCGGCAGTCGATCTGCCTCTGGAGGAAGCCGTGTGGCGGAATTTATCACGACTGGATGGCGATTTGAGCCGGAACGATATCAAAGATATAGTCGCAGCCGCATCTGATTCCGAGGAAGTAATACGTGCAATGAACATCACAATCCAACGGCTGCCGGACGACCCCGCGTCTTTCTTCAGGAACACGATCCGCAAGAAAGCCGGTATTCACATGGTAACCAATGAGAAGCCAGCCTTCGTCCCAGTGCTGGACCCAGATCCATCCGACCCGTTCCAGGATTAAGTTACGTTCGTAAGGTGTCGGGT